>DATGUI010000197.1:0-5571 GCA_035301405.1 Burkholderiaceae bacterium | reverse complement strand
GGGAAAGCCAACGGTGTTGTGTCAACCTGGTATATGGGGGCTGGTCGAATCGCGCTTGATCAGGGGAGTAGGCAGCATCAGCGCGTCAGGCATGGCGGCGTTCTTTGTGAGCACCTGCATCAGCGCCTGGGCGGCCAGTGTGCCGATTTCAGCCGAGGGGAAATGGACGGTTGTCAGGGATGGGCGGATATAGCTTGAAAATTCGCTGTTGTTAAAGCCCACAACGGAAATGTCTTCGGGAATGCGCAATCCGGTGCTGCGCAAGTAGGACATGGCGCCCAAGGCCAGATAGTCATTGCCGCAGATGAGGGCACTGAAACTGGTGTTGCGGGCAAGCAGGGTTGCAGCAGCCTCATACCCTTGCTGAAAACCGTAGTCCGTTTCGATAATGCACTGCCGGGGCAGCTGGCCGCCCGAAGCAGCAAATGTTTCCAGCAGGCCCTGATACCGTTGGCGCGCCCGAATGTTCACGGCCAGACGCCCGCTGATGTAGGCAAACTCTCGGTGTCCCAGATGCAGCAGGTGTTCAGCGGCCAACTTGCCGGAAGCGTAGTTGTCAAAGCCGATGGCTCCGGGTGCAGCGAGCGTGCTGTCTGACCAGATACTGACCAAAGGCAAGTCATTTTGACGGATAAGTGCTTGCCAGCTGGATGGATAGGCGTTTTCAAGCAGGACGATGGCATCAACGCCGCGCTCGATAAGCGTGCGTAGCGGACGCGGATCGGTTTGTTCAGCGGCGGGTGGCTGAGCCAGCAGCAGCGTGTAATTGGCCTCGCCCAGGCCCTGGCGCAAGGCCTCTACGGTTTCGCCGAATGCGGATACGCCGATGCGCGGCACCACGGCACCAACGGTGTGGGTCTTGCGCGAGACCAGGGCCCGTCCAGCCCCTTGCGGTATGTAGCCGAGCACATTGACAGCTGCCTGGATGCGTTCCCGGGTTGCGGCCCCCACCATGTCTGGCCGGTGCAACGCACGTGAAACGGTGCTGATTGATACGCCGGCCATTTTGGCCACGTCTTCCAAGCTGGTTGCCATGTGTTGTCTCGCGTGGGATCTTGCCTTGGTTATGAGAACGTATCTCATGACTATATCATTGTCCATTAATACCTTCATATCAGATAGATAAAGAATCCAAAAGCATTCTGTTGACGAATGAATGCAAACGTTTGTATGATGAAAAAACGCAGGAGGATGTTTCATGAATACAACAGCTGTGGATTCCGCGCCCGCCACAACCAAAGAGGCCGTCGTCAATACTTTGCTCGATCTTGGTGTGGAATATGCTTTCACCCTTCCGGGGCTGGGCGTCACGTGGATGCTGGACGAGTTCTACAAGACACGTCACCAGTTGCGGGTGGTGCTGGCACGAAGCGAGCAGACCGCGTCCATCATGGCCCAAGTGGTGGGCAGGCTCACGGGCAAGCCGGGTGTTTACATGGGTCAGGGTCCGTTTGCCAGTACCACTGGGGCATTTGGCATATTGGAAGCGTATTTTGCCGGTTCGCCCATGGTGGTGCTGACTGACACCTCCTGCTACGACGGTTTTGGCATGCATGGGGTGTATCAGACCATGACGGGAGATTATGGTGCCGCAGATGTTCGCACTATTCTCAAGACCATGACCAAGGCAACCTGGTATGCCACCGAGCCGCATGAATCCATTTACGCGCTGCAACAGGCATACAAGCAGGCCGAGCTGCCGCGACAAGGGCCCTGTGCCGTGGTGCTGAAGTCATCAATCATCAAGCGTGAGCTGGGTAACCAGACACGGGTGACCAACTACCCTTCCAGGGGATATCTGCGTGCCAGCATGCCCCAACCGGACCCTTCCGCTGTCCGGGAGCTGACCCGCTTGCTGTCCGAAGCGAACAGGCCCGTATTGATTGCAGGCAACGGCATGCAGAACACCCGGGGTCGCGCACTGGTCGCACAGTTTGCCAGCAAGTTCGGTGTGGCAGTAGCAACCAGTTATAACGGCAAGGGCATTGTCGATGAAACCTCTGAAGTTGCCGTTGGCATGCTCGGGACATGGGGCATGAAGTCGGCCAATCAGGCAGTGCGTGATGCCGATCTCATCATCGCCGTCGGTGCCAGCCTGGGTGCCGACTATATCCGGTTCCGCGAGCCCGACTTTATCCGGCCAGGCGATCAGACCATCGCCCAGATCGACATTGACCCCCGTCATGCCGGCTGGGTCTACCCGGTGGACCTGTCCATTTGCGCCGATGGCAGCGATGTACTGGGGCAACTGCTCGAACACAGCGCTGACGACACTCAACGCAACAGTCGGCTGGCATGGATCTCCGGTTTGCAGGCGGCGCATCCGGTCCAGGCGCCTGCGGGCAACGCGGCCCCGGGCACACTGGAAAATGCCGAGATCATCCAGGCGCTGGATCAGTTTTTGACACCCGACGACATGCTGACGCTGGATGCCGGCACCAATCGCATCTGGGCCACGACCAGCCTGAAAATCCGGACGCCAGGCCAGCTGATTGTGCCAGGTGGTGCAGGGGGAATGGGCTGGGGGGCACCGGCTGCAGCAGCGACCAAGCTGGTACACCCTGAGAAAAATGTGATCTGCCTGACGGGTGACGGCGGCTTTGCCATGACCATGAACGTCATGGCTACCTGCGTGCAGGAGAATCTGCCCATTACCGTGGTTGTGGCCAATAACGCTGGCCTGGGCATGGTGCGGGACAACCTCAGAGACCGCCGCATTGCTGTTGATTTTTCGGCTACCGATTTTGCCCGGATTGCACAGGGAATGGGGTGCCATGGTGTGAACGTGACATCGGCCGAGCAGCTTTCTGCCGCGCTGGCCGAATCGCGTGAAAGCCGATTGCCAACGGTCATTGATGTGGCGGTTGATCCGGCTTCCAGCCATCTTGATGTCTCCGACTATTAGGAACTGCCCATGAAGCCAGTCATCATCGTAACGGGAGGCGCCAACAACATCGGGCGTGCCATTTCAGATCATTTTCTGACGTCGCACCGAGTTGTTGTCGCTGACATTGCCGAGCCTGCCACACCACTCGCGGGCGACGGTGTATTCATCCAGACTGACATCACCAATTCCGACCAGGTGGCGTCGCTCTACGAGCAGGCTGCCGGGCTGGGCCCATTGCAGGCACTGGTGCATTCTGCTGCAATCAGCGCGCCGGCTCGTCCCATTCATGACATTGACCTGGCCGAGTGGCGGCGCATTATCGAAGTCAATCTGACGGGTGCCTTCATTGTGTCGCAGGCGGCAATTGCCCATCTGCGGCCTGGCACCGGCAGCATCACCCTATTGACCTCACGTGCTGCCAAGACAGGCTACGCCGCACTCAATGTGGGCAGCGGTGGAACCAAGCCCCATTACTGTGCCTCCAAGGCGGGCGTTATTTCCCTGATGAAATCACTGGCGACCGAACTGGCCCCTGAAATCCGTGTCAATGCCGTTGCTCCGGGGCCAATCGAAGGCGAAATGATTCCACAGGAAAAGTGGGCGGATATTGCCGCCAGGGTCCCGCTTGGACGGCTGGGGGCACCATCCGAGATTGCCGCTGCCGTGGCTTTTCTGGTCAGCCCGGCAGCCGGATTCATAACCGGACACGTGCTGGACGTAAACGGCGGCACGCTGATGGATTGATGTTTTTAATAATCAGGAGGATAGACACATGACACACAATATCTGGAAACTTGCAGGCCTGGTGACTGCCATCGGCATGGCAGTCAGCACACCTGCCACTGCCTTTCCCAACAAGCCCGTGCAGATTGTTGTACCTTTTGCTGCGGGCGGGGGCACGGATATCACAACACGAGCCATGCAGGAACCCATGAAGGACAATCTGGGGAAAAGCGTGGTGGTCAAGAATACCGCGGGTGCGGGCGGCACCGTAGGGGTGGCAGAGGTAGCCCGGGCCAAGGCAGATGGCCACACTGTTTCCATGGCACCGGTTGGCCCGCTCACGACTCAGCCGCACCTGAACAAGCTCCCCTACGATGTCGATTCCTTTGAATATGTCTGCCTGGCCTATTCTGCACCATCGGTGGTGACGGTACACAAGGATGCTCCCTACAATGACCTGGCCGAATTGCTTGCTCATGCCAGGGACCATCCTGGCGATGTCATGATTGCCATTGATGCAGTCGGGTCCATTCCTCACGTCGCCAGTCTTGGCTTGGCCGAGGCGGGCGAAGTCGAGATGGATTATCTGCCCGTGAATGGTAATGGTCCCGCCCTGAAGGCGTTGCTTGATGGCACTGCTGATGTCTTTATCTCACACCAATCGTTCATGGCACAGAATCTCGAACAGCTCAAGGGACTGGCCGTTCTGCAGCCTGAAAGGCTGGACGGGATGCCGGACCTGAAAACAGCCAAAGAGCAAGGTTTTGACCTGGACTTCCCCATATGGGGTGGATTGGTGGTGCCTGCAGGCACGCCGCAAGAAGCGGTCGATACCCTGGATGATGCCTGCCGTGCGGCGGTCGAGTCCGACAGCTTTCAGGAACGCATGGAACAACTGGGCCAGCCGCCAAGCTATTTGAGCGCATCGGACTTCGACCAGTTTGTGCGTCAGCAATACGACCGCAACAAGGAATTGCTGCGTAACGCGGGCTTTGAGACCAAATGAGTCAGTCGGGCAAGGCAGTGTGCTCCAGTCGCACCGGGCCCATCCTGATGGCATTGGCCTTCCTGGTGACGGCCATCGTTTTGATGGTTGCCAGCTTTGGAGAGGCCAGCCATACGGGTTCGGTACGGCATGATATCGGCTCCACCACCTATCCGCGCATCTTGCTGTTGATGATGATGGGGCTGGCGGGCATTGTCATCATGCAGACCTGGCGGTTGCCGGCGACGCCAACCAGCCTGTCGGGCTGGTTGCGTGTGGTGGGTCTGGTCGTCATCACCGTCGTCTACATCAGCGCCATTCCGTTGATTGGGTTCGTGCTGGCAACCATTCCGTTTCTGATCCTCGTGCCATGGATGACCGGCTACCGCCGTTTCGGCGTGACAGCAATGGTTGCCATCATTTACACCGTGGGTGTGTGGTGGCTGTTTGAGCATGTGCTCTACATCATATTGCCAACATCACCCTGGTTCAGTTTCTAGCGGGTCAATATGGATATCTTGCTTGGTGGTATCGCTGAAGTCCTGACAGTCACTTCTTTGCTCGCCATCATTGCCGGCACAGTTGTCGGCGTGATTGTCGGCGTGTTGCCTGGATTGGGTTCCGTCATTGGCATCACCATGGTCTTGCCTTTTACGTTCTCGTTGCCGCAGGTGCCGGCCATTGCCCTCATGCTGGGTGTTTACTGTGGTTCGGTCTACGGCGGATCCATCACCGCCATTGTCCTGAATACGCCCGGTACGCCGCAGGCTGCGGCCACGGCCATAGAGGGCTATCCCATGGCCTTGCGAGGTGACGCGGATCTGGCCATTGGCTGGGTCACGGCGGCCTCTACCCTGGGTGGGCTGTTTTCTGTCGGTGTGCTTATGGCGGGCGGCAGCTACCTGGCTGCCTTTTCATTGCAGTTCGCCCCCATCGAATACTTTGCCCTGGGTATTTTTGCGCTCATCTGTATCGT
>DATGUI010000196.1:0-2787 GCA_035301405.1 Burkholderiaceae bacterium | reverse complement strand
GGGGCACCATTCTCTTCCGACAGGGCGATCCGTGTGTCGGGTTTCATAATGTCGTTTACGGGCGTGCCAAGCTGATGCTGCGCTCGCCCGTGGGCGATGAAAAAGTGGTGCGTATCATCGGTGCCGGCGACAGCTTTGGCGAAGCCCTCATGTTCATGGGCAAGCCTTATATCGTCACGGCCCAGGTGCTTGAAGACAGCATGCTGCTGCACATCGGGCGCGACGGCCTGCTCGCCCTGCTCGATGCCCGGCCTCAGCTCAGTCGCAAGATGCTGGCCTCGCTCAGTCAGCGCCTGCACAAGCTCATGAGCGATGTCGAATCTTACTCGTTGCGCAGCGGAACCCAGCGTGTCATTGGCTACCTGATCAAGGGCGATACGCCCGACGACACGGCAACCGATATTACCTTGCCAGCCAGCAAGGCGGTTATTGCCTCGCGCCTCAATCTGACTCCCGAGCATTTCTCCCGCATTCTTCGGGACTTGTCCGAGCAGAAGCTCATTCACGTGCAGGGCCGCGTGATCACCATCCTGAATTCTGAAGCCCTGCGACGCTACGAAGGCTAGGGGCACCTACGCCGTCAGCCGGCAGTCGGCGGGCCGGCTGGCATGGGCACCAAACAGCAGGTCAGCGGCTTCGCGCGCGCCGACCAGGCCTTCATCAGTCGGAATGGCCCAGATTTCAACTGTACTGTCGGGGGCATGGATGGGCATGATCTGGTCACTGACTGCCTGGGCATTGCTTTCGGCATCAATGCGTACACCCAGCCATTTCAGTTGCCGGCAGACATCCAGACGTGTCTGGGCGTCGCGTTCGCCAATGCCGCCACTGAAGGCCAGGACATCGAGCCCACCCAGGCAGGCCACCATGCCGCCGGCCTCGCGCACGATGCCACTGACGAACATGTCAATGGCCAGGCGCGCTCGCGGGGTGTCAGCTGCACGCAGGCGGCGCATATCAGCCGACAGGCCTGACACACCCAGCAGGCCGCTCTGGCGATAGAGCAGGTCTTCCAGCTGCTTGCTGTTCCATCCCTGTTCCAGCAGATACAGCAGGACACCCGCATCCAGGGATCCGCTGCGTGTGCCCATCATCAGTCCATCGAGTGCCGAAAACCCCATGGTGCTTGCCTGACTGCAGCCGTTCAGGGCAGCGCACAGGCTGGCGCCATTGCCCAGGTGCGCCATCAGCACACGATCATTGGCACGGGCAGAATGCTGCTGCAAGGCGCTCATGATGTACTGATAGGACAAACCATGAAAACCATAACGGCGAATGCCTTGGCGGGTCAGTGACTCGGGCAGGGGCAGCCGGTAGTTGAGTTCGGGAATCGTGCGATGGTAGACCGTATCGAAACAGGCGATTTGGGGAACATCGGGAAAGATCTGGGCAAAATGCCGGATGCCGGCAATGTTGTGCGGCTGATGCAGGGGCGCCAGTGAATTGAATTGTTCGAGTGTTTCGAGGATGTCTGGTGTGACAATGACACTGTTCTGCAGGTGTCCCCCGTGTACGACACGGTGAGCAATGCCATCCAGGGCCGGGTGATCGGACAGGGCGGCCAGTGTTGTCTGCAGCCATGCCAGCGCGCAATCAAACGGCTGGCTGCCGGCAGGACAGAGCAGGTCCTGGGCATGGGGAACCTTGCCGGTTTCGTTCCACTTGGCATGGGGGTGGCCACCGGGTTCCAGCCCTTCTATGCAGCCGACAAAAATGGTGGGTTTGACGGCCCGGTCAACAACCGGGTAGAGCGCAAACTTGAGGGATGATGAGCCAGCGTTGATAACCAGTATGGCCATGGGCAAGGATTCCGGAAGATAAATGTTGCAACAAGGGGGTCAGTCTGCGTAGCGGGTGAAGACATACGTGCCCGGCGCATCCTCGATGACCAGATCATCATTGATGGGCCGGGCATCAATGGGCTTGCCGGAATGACCGGCCAGCCAGCCTTGCATGGCCTCCCACCAGGAGCCGGGGTGTACAGGTGTACGCTGAGCCCAGATGGCCGGATCCGTCCAGCCCTGGCCCGGTTCGGTGGTATCAATCTGGTAGCTGCGCCGTGGCCGGCCGGGCTCGGAGACGATACCCGCGTTGTGTCCGCCCGCAGCCAGAACAAACGTGATGGGCACGTTGGTGTAAAGATGGATCTTATACACAGAGCGCCAGGGCGAGACATGGTCTTTGGTGGTGCCCACCACCATGAGCGGCGCAATCAGGTCCATCAGCGCGATGGACTTGCCGGCAAAACGGTATTGTCCGTTGACCAGATTGTTGTTGAGGAACAGGGCCGTCAGGTACTCGTCGTGCATGCGGGCGGGCAAGCGGGTAACGTCCTGGTTCCAGCTGAGCAGGTCAAAGCTGGAGTTTTCCTGACCCAGCAGATAGCGGCGCACATTTTGTGACCAGACCAGATCCCGGGAAGCCAGGAACTGGAATGAACCCGCCATTTGTCGTCCCGAAAGAAAGCCCTGCCTGACCATGCTCTGGCGCAACATGGTCAGTTGCTCTTCGTCAATGAAGACGCCCAGCTCACCGGGCTCGGTGAAGTCAGTCTGCGCAGCAAGCAGCGTCATGCTGGCCATGCCGGGCAGTGCCGTGGGAACCAGCGCCTTTTCTTCGGCTGTCCAGTCTTTTTCCGGCACCCGGGACAAGCGGCCCAGATTGGCGCCGACCATGGCCAAAAAGGTGCCGCCCAGACAATAGCCAATGGTATGTATGGTCTTGGCGCCCGTGACCTTTCGGGTTGCTGCCATGGCCTGCATCAGGCCGGTGCTCAGGTAGTCTTGT
>DATGUI010000195.1:0-2926 GCA_035301405.1 Burkholderiaceae bacterium | reverse complement strand
CCGAGCCGGTTGAAACGCCTCCTGCTGAAGCCCCTGTGGTGGAAGAGTCCCCCGAGCCGGCTGTCACGGAAGTAGAGGAGGAGGCAGAGCAGGTGGGTGAGCCGGCCAGTAGTGAAACCGCTGCCAGTGATGAAGTGGCTGATGACGGCCCGCGTCACATCTCGGCCGCCGATTACCTGGGCCGACGCCCCAACCCCGCCTATCCCCGTCAGTCACAACGTCGGCGCGAGCAGGGTCGAGTGGTGATCCGGGTCCTGATCAGCGAGCAGGGCAAGGTGGTGCAGGCATCGGTGCAGCAGTCGTCCGGCCATGGACGTCTGGACGATTCTGCGCTGAAGGCGGCGCATCAGGCCCAGTTCCGCCCGTACACCGAAAATGGCGTGCCCAGACAGGCATTTGCCGACATCCCCTTTGATTTTGTTTTATAGGAAAGACCCATGTGGGAAATGTTCGACACCGTCGTGACGCAAAGTGACTGGGTAGGCAAGGGTCTGTTTGCCGCCCTGGTCCTGATGTCATTGATCAGCTGGTATCTGATTTTCTACAGGCTGATCATCAACTACTCCCTGCGAGGCCGTTCCAAAAAGTTCGAGCGGGAGTTCTGGGCAGCCAGTTCGCTGGCACAGGTGGAAAACGAGATTGCCACCCATGGGGCGCGTGATCCATTCTCGCATCTGGCGAGCCATGCCATTCATGCGCGCAACCATCATATCCAGTACGGCGCCATGAAGCTGGAAGAGCGAGGCTCGACGCGTGAGTTCGTGATGCGCATCATGCGCAAGGTGATGGATGAAGAAACGGCCAAGCTGGAAAACGGTTTGACGGTTCTGGCTTCCATTGGCTCCACGGCACCGTTTGTCGGGCTGTTCGGCACGGTCTGGGGGGTTTACCACGCGCTGGTCGGCATTGGCATGTCTGACGGCGTCACGGTCAATACCATTGCGGGCCCGGTGGGCGAAGCCCTGATCATGACGGGGCTGGGGCTGGCCGTCGCTATTCCTGCCGTGCTGGCCTACAACGGTTTTGTGCGCAGCAACCGGGTGTATCTGGCCCGGCTGGACGGGTTTGCCCACGACCTCTTTACCTTGCTGACCACCGGGCATTCGCCACGTGGCGGCGTAAGGGATACCTTCATGCAGAAAGATGCAACCGACAAGGCATCATCACAGGGAGTCTGACATGTCATTTGGAAGCTTTGAAAGTAGCCGGGGTACGGGCAACAGTGCGACCCTGTCGGAAATCAACATGGTACCGCTGATTGACGTCATGCTGGTGTTGCTGGTGATCTTCATGATTACGGCACCGCTGCTCAGTCATTCGCTGCAGATCAGTCTGCCCAAGGCCAGTACGGCACCCGTTGAACAGGAGCCGGCCGTCATTGACATTGCCATTGATGATCAGGGACGCCTCTACTGGAATGAAGAGGCCATCGCACCCAGCGAGCTCATGGCCAGGATGAAGGCCGAAGCGGATCAGGATCAGCAGCCTACCTTGCGCCTGCGTGCCGACAAGGAAACCCGCTACGAGCGGCTGGCTGAAATCATGGCAGATGCCAAAAAGGCTGGTCTTACCAAAATGGGCTTCATCACCCACCCGGATTCCTGAGCAGGCGCTCTACGCAAGAAAGAAAAAACCGGGGCAAAACACGGCCCCGGTTTGTACTGATGTGTTTGCCAGTGCTCAGCTTTGGCGTGAATCTGGGTCCATCAGTCTAGTTGGCAGGAATGGTGATGGTTTTCTGACGAAAGACGCCGCCGCCTTCCACACTGCCCATGGTTTCCACATCGGTATCAGACATCAGGCGCAGGCAGTCCTCACGCTGCATGCCAGTCATCCCGTCGCAACGCGCACGCTGGTTTTGTCCCAATTCGTCAGCAGAAACGCTTGTCTGGCCGCTGCGGCGTCTTTCCTGCAGGGCGGCTCCGGCATCACGCAGGCAGTTTTGAACGTCAATGCCAGGCTGGCCACTACGGCAGTATTCAACTTCCTTCTGATATTGTTCCTGGGGCGATATGCCCGTTCCGTTGGCAGCCATGGCAGGCGCGGCAAGCAGGCTCGTGATGGCAAGGGCCAGGCTTGCGGGAAGGGTGCGCAGAATTATGGTGGATAGAAGGTGTGCGGACATAAACAGGCTCCTTGTCAGTAACGAAAATACAGTCTGACCCCGTGGGCGTAACCCGTCATTGCTTGTCGAGTGCGCTGGGGCCGATCAACCTCTGACCTCGTTTTATTTTCCGACGGATTGCCGCGCGCATCAACAGTACAGCGGTTACAGGTGAAACAATCACCAACAGTATGGTGATGAGAATCTGGTGCAGCACCACCTTTTGCTCGACAAACGAGGCCAGCAGCATGGAGGCGACCAGTACACAGAAGACGCCCAGGGTGTTGCCCATGGTGGGGGCGTGCATGCGACTATAGAAGTTTGGCAGTCGCAGGAGGCCCAGCGCACCGGTCAGCGTGACAATGCCCCCCAGGACAAGCAGGGCGGCGCTGGGAATGGCAATCCACCAGGGCAGGGCAACGGCGGTACTCATGGCTCGATGACCTCGCCGCGAACCAGAAATTTGGCAATGGCCACCGAACCTACAAAGCTGAACATGGCCATGAGCAGCGCAATATCAAAATACAGCTCCACGCCAAACTGCACGCCCAATACCAGTAACATCATCAAGCCACAGACATACATGGTATCCAGTCCCAGCACGCGATCGGTGATGTCGGGCCCGCGCAGCAGCCGAACGGTGGCAATCACGAGGCCGAGCGTCATGCAGCCCAGCGCAAAGGTGGCTGCCCACAATACCAGTGTGTTCATTCGAATATCTCCATCAGCGGTTTCTCATAGCGTTGCTGGACTGTCCGGCGCCATGCATCCTCATCCTTGAGGTCAAGCACATGCAGGGTCAGTACGTTGTCCTCCTCGGAG
>DATGUI010000194.1:0-14139 GCA_035301405.1 Burkholderiaceae bacterium | reverse complement strand
CCGGCAGCCCTGCATCCCGAGCAACTCCATCAGCTCAGGCAGCTGGATATCGAAAGCCTGCCGCGTGTTCCGGGGCCAGTACGATTTGGCGCGCCCTGGACAGGGGGTGCCCTGTTTATCGGTGTCGGAATGAACTACCGTGACCACGCCAGTGAAATCGGCGCCGACATTCCGCCCGAACCCATCCTGTTTACCAAGTGGTGCCGCCCAACCGGGGCCAACGACGATATCATCATGCCCCCGGACTCTGCAAAGACCGACTGGGAGGTGGAACTGGGGGTGGTCATCGGTAGAACCGCAAGGCACATTCGGCTGGAAGACGCACTGGATCACGTCGCGGGATATTGTGTCATCAACGATGTCACCGAAAGAAGCTATCAGTTTGACCGCGGTGGCACCTGGGACAAGGGCAAGGGCTATGAAGGCTTTGGACCTGTCGGTCCGCTGCTGGTCACCACGGATGAAATTGCCGATGTCCAGAACCTCAACCTGTGGCTGGACGTGAACGGGGAAAGAAAGCAGACTGGCAATACATCGAACATGATTTTTGATGTAGCCCACCTGATCCATTACATCAGCCAGTTCACCACGCTGTCACCGGGCGATGTGATTGCCACGGGTACACCCGCTGGCGTGGGTGCCGGGCACAAGCCGCCGACCTTTCTAAAAAATGGTGACACCATCACTCTGGGTATAGATGGCCTCGGAGAACAGAGCCAGCGTGTGCTTCAGGCAGTGCCACAATAACGTCAAAAGGAAAAAGACATGGAGACAATCTTCACCCGTTTGCTCAGCCAGGAAATTCCTGGCGTGATTCTCTACGAAGATGAGCACGTCTTTGCATTCATGGATGCCGGGCAGGTCAACCCCGGGCATGTTCTGGTTGCCACCCGCCACCCTTACGAAACGCTGATGGACGTGGACGAAGCGACCGTCATCGCACTCATGCGGCTGACACAGAAAATGGCCAGGGCGATCGACCAGGCATTCCAGCCCGACGGCATCACTATCTTGCAGGCCAACCGGTCGGCCGGATGGCAGACGGTACCGCATGTGCACTTTCATGTGGTCCCGCGTTACAAAAATGACGGCGCAGAACTGGTTTGGCCGCGTCACGATCCGGCCATCGAAGAGCTGCGGGAACATGCCGAAAAAATTGTTTTATAAGTATTGGAAAACCTACTGGATAAACTGTGGACAGTTTGTGGACATATCAACGTATTGACCCTTGCTGAAAAGTTGTTCGTATTCCATCCACTTGTTCACATCAGGTTATACCCAGATTTTTTTCTCTCAAATGCCTGATTTACAAATGAAATTTTAGTACACACACTTATCCACAGCCTTCCATCACCACCACCATTAATATATATAGTTATCTGTAAAGACAACCTCTGACAACCAAACTTTTATGACACAGTCAAAACTGGTACAAACACTGCCTTCAGGTCCTCTCGATATCATTGGTGACATTCATGGCGAACTCAACGCCCTGGAGGCCTTGCTGGATACCCTGGAAAAAATCGGTCCGTCGTATAAAGACGGGAATCGCAAGCTGGTGTTTATCGGTGATTTCTGCGATCGCGGTCCGGACAGCCCGGGGGTGATCAAACGTGTACAGGAACTGATGGATAACGGACAGGCCGTAGGTATTCTGGGCAATCATGAAATCAACCTCATGAATAATGACCCGAAAGACGGTTCTGGCTGGTTTTTTGATCAACGCGTTGACAGCGACAACCAGTTTTATCAGCCCTATCAGCGTGCGGCGGAAGAAGACAAGAAATCCATTGTCGATTTTTTCAATACCCTGCCGATTGCACTGGAACGGCCTGACCTTCGCATTGTGCATGCAACCTGGCATGCAGATTCCATAGAAAAAATCCGGCAGCTACCGCTGGGCAGCGTGGCAGAAAACTATTACAAGGGGCAAAAAGAGGCTCGCCTTCACGCTGAACGCATTGGTCTCTGGGCGCGCTATCAGGAACAAAGGCAGCGTTGGTCCGACCAGCTTGAAGACGTGGACACACAACCGCCCTTTCTGGACGCCATTGCCGAATACGAAATTGCACTCAGGGATTTCAACCCATTCAAGGTACTCACTTCCGGTCTTGAGCGCCCTATTGATGAGGTCTTCTATTCCGGCAACCGGTGGCGTTTCAGTGACCGGGTTCCCTGGTGGGACGACTACACGGATTCTATCCCTGTGGTCATCGGACATTACTGGCGGCTGTTCAATCCGCTTCCCGGTCAGGTCAAGGCGCGCTACAGCATGCTGTTTGATGACATTCACCCTTATGCCTGGCATGGTGACGAAAATCGCGTCTTCTGTGTCGATTACTCTGTTGGTGCGCGCTGGCGGGAGCGCGTCAGGCATACTGACAGAAAAGTCGATCCGCAAGAATCCCGCTTTCGTCTGGGCGCGCTAAGGTGGCCCGAAAATGAAATCGTGTTTGATACCGGACACCGCGTCCCTGCGCGGTAAAACCCCAGCAATCACGCCTTCTTTTTCCTGATCTTCCTCTCTGACCGGGCGTCCCCTGTACGCATCCGGGAATACAACTTGCTGGCATCCATGCAGAGCTTGATGGCATCACTGTTTCGCCTGATTGCAAACCAACAAGAGGAGGAAGATGGATGCCCGTATTTCCTTTGTCCATACTGCGGCGCCGCTTGCTGCTGGCGACCGCAACAAGTTCGGCGCTGGGCTGGTTGCCTGCCATCCGTCATAGCCGCGCAGCCACCAGACATGACCACGCTAAGCCGGTGTTTTTCAACGAAGATGAATATGAGTTCATCAAGGCCGCCTGCGACCGTCTGATTCCAGACGGTGAGGACAGCACCGGTGCCCTGACGGCCGCTGTCCCCTTTTTCATTGATCGTCAATTGGCTGGTCCCTATGGGCAAGGTGATCGACGATATGCCGAGCCGCCCTGGCATGAGGGGACAGAAGAGCAGGGTTATCAGCTGGAATATACGCCGGCACAACTCTACCAGGTCGCCATTGCCGACATCAACGATTATTGCGAACAGACATACCAGCGCCCTTTTTCCGAGCTTGACCACAGCGAACAGGATGATCTGCTTCATCAGATAGAGGATGGGGATGTGGAACTACAGCACTTGTCGTCCGATGTGTTTTTCAGACACCTCTGGCAGAACACGCTGGAAGGCTTTCTTTCTGATCCCATGTATGGCGGCAACCGTGATTTCGTGGGGTGGAAACTGATCGGCTTCCCGGGACCCCGCTACAACTATGTCGAGGAAATAACGCAGCACGGCAAGCCGTATGACCAACCCGTCGTTGGCCTGCTTGGCAGGGACGGAACGCTGATCAAGGAGGACTTATGGCCATGAGGAAACCACCGGTGGATGTGGTTCTGGTCGGCTTTGGCTGGACCGGATCGATTCTTGCCCAGGAGTTGACTGAAGAGGGGGTGGAAGTGCTGGCGCTGGAGCGCGGCAAGGACAGACGAACCATCCCCGACTTTTCCACGACCCATACCCAGGACGAGTTGCGTTATGCCGTTCGCAATGACATTTTCCAGAGCCCGGCGCGAGAGACACTGACCTTCAGAAACACCCCGGATCAAAGAGCGCTGCCCATGCGCCAACTGGGTTCCTTCTTGCCGGGTGCAGGGGTAGGCGGAGCGGGCGTGCACTGGAACGGACAGACATGGCGGTTTTTACCGACAGACTTCTTGCAGCGCAGTCATGTGGAAGAGCGTTACGGAAAGGATTTCATTCCCGAAGACATGACCATTCAGGACTGGGGAGTCACCTACGAAGATCTGGAACCGTTTTATGACAAGTTCGAGTACTTGTGCGGTGTTTCCGGTCAGGCAGGAAACATTGATGGCACGTTGCAGGAAGGGGGCAACCCGTTTGAAGGGGAGCGATCCCGGCCTTACCCCCTGCCGCCACTGGATCGCAGCCTGGGAACGGTCCTGTTTGACAAGGCAGCGAGAGAGGTCGGGTTTCATCCGTTTCCAGGTCCGGCAGCCAACGCCTCCCGTCCTTATCTGAATCCGCTGGGCGTGCAGATGGGGCAATGCACCTATTGCGGATATTGTGAATGGTTTGGATGCGGAAACTATTCCAAGGCCTCGCCACAAAGCACCATTCTTCCCGTGCTGCTGAAGAAAGACAATTTCTCCTACCGCACAGGCTGTGATGTCACGCGTGTCGAGCTCGACAGCACGGGCAAGCGTGCCACGGGCGTGCGCTACATCTATCTGGAGGGCCTGGAAGTCATCCAGCCAGCGGATCTGGTCATCCTGTGCGCCTTCGCCCAGCATAACGTCCACCTTCTGCTGTTATCGAAAATTGGCAGGCCCTACGATCCGAAAACAGGCGATGGGGTGGTCGGACGAAATTACGCCTATCAGATTACCTCCTCCACCGACGTCTTCCTTGATGACGTCCTCAACCCCTTCATGGGGGCCGGGGCTCTCGGACAGTGTATTGACGATTTCAATGGTGACAACTTTGATCACGGGCCGCTGGGATTCATTGGCGGTGGCTACATTGCGTTGTGGACAACAGGGGGCCGACCCATTGTCCAGCATCATGTACCGGAAGACACGCCGGCGTGGGGAGCAGGATGGAAGCAGGCCATGGCTGATAACTACCTAAAAAGCGCATCCATCAGCACCCACGGATCGGTAATGAGCTATCGCGATGCCTTCCTGGATCTGGATCCGACCTATCGGGATACCTATGGCAACCCCATGCTGCGCATGACCTTCGACTTTCATCGTAACGAACACGATATGTCGAACTATCTGACAGACCAGGCGGAGACCATCGCCAAAGCCATGAAACCCCGCTCCATGAACAGCTCCCGCCGTGAAGGACACTATTCCATTGTCCCGTATCAGACGACGCACAACACGGGTGGGGCGGTCATGGGGGACGATCCGCGTACCAGTGTGGTGAATCGTTATCTGCAAAGCTGGAATGTACCCAATGTCTTTGTCATGGGTGCCTGTGCCTTTCCGCAAAATGCCGGATACAACCCCACGGGTACGGTCGGCGCCCTGACCTACTGGGCGGCCGATGCCATTCGAAATGCGTATCTGCCGAATCCCGGACCGCTGGTACAGACTTGAATCCGTAAAACAGTCGCAACCAGGAAAGGAGACCTCATGACAGGAATCAATACTGTGACGGGATGGGCAGTAACAGCAGGTGCGCTGCTTGCGGGTGCGTCTTCGCTATCACTTGCACAGGGAACGTTTTATACCGATGTGCAGCGCGGTTTGTACATGGCACGCGCAGGGGACTGTGCATCATGCCACACGGCAGAAAATGGCAAGCCGTTTGCTGGCGGATTTCCGGTTCCCACGCCCTTTGGAAAAATCTATTCCACCAATATTACACCCGACAAGGAAACAGGTATCGGGAAGTGGTCGGATGAAGATTTTTACAAAGCCATGCACGAAGGCATCCGGCGTGACGGCAAGCCACTGTACCCCGCATTTCCGTACCCCTGGTTTACCAAAATGTCCAGGGAAGATGTCGTTGCCATCAAACGTTATCTGGACACGATTGAACCAGTCAAACAGGAAGACAAGCCCAATGAGCTACCCTGGCCACTGAGTATTCGCTCGGCCATGATTGGCTGGAACCGACTTTTTTTCAGCCCGGGTGAATACCAGCCCCGTGAGGACAAGTCCGATCAATGGAACCGTGGCGCCTATCTGGTCAATGGCACGGGTCATTGCGCAGCTTGCCACAGTCCCAAAAATGTGTTCGGAGCCGTCAAGAAGGGTCAGCACCTGCAGGGCGGTGATGCAGGAGAATCCTGGTTTGCTCCCAGTCTTGGGGACGGTGGGCGTGATGGCATTGGTTCATGGAGTACGGAAGACATTGTCCAGTACCTGAAGACCGGAGCCAATCACGACTCCCATGCGGCAGGTTCCATGATCGACGTGATCATGAACTCCACCCAATATCTTCGCGATGAAGACCTGGAAGCCATTGCTGTCTATCTGAAGGATTTTCCAGCCTCGCCGGGTGATGACAAATCCGGGAAAAAAGAGGGCAAGTCAGTGGAAAAGCCGGATGAGGCCGTAATGGAACGCGGCAAGGCCATTTATGTTGATAACTGCATGGGTTGTCACATGGCCGACGGTTCAGGTCAGAAGAACACCTTCCCGCCCTTGCGAGAGAGTTCGGCCATCCATGCTGAAAAAGCCGATACCCTGATTCAGGTCACGCTGGCCGGAGCGAAAAGCGCCGACCCGGCCACGCGGCCAACGGGCCTGGAAATGCCCCCCTTTGCCTGGAAGCTCAGTGACAGCGAGGTGGCAGATGTCATCACTTACTTACGCAACGCCTGGGGGAATCAGGCGTCCCCGGTCAGTGCTGATGAGGTATCAACTGTTCGCCAGGATGTGCTCGAGCAGGGCGCACCGCATGTGGGTGCGCTGGCCAGTCCCTATTAGGAAACGGCGGTAACCCGCCAGTGCCATGCCGCAGATCTTCGAGCCATCCGATGTTCTCATCATCAAGCTGGTGCTGCTGGTGCCATTGATCCTGATCTTGTTGGGGGTTGTCAATTTGTTTCGTTACGCCACTTCTCCCGTTGCTGCAGATGTTGCCGTCGAGCAGCCCATACCGTTCAGCCACAAACATCATGTGGGTGATGATGGCATAGACTGCCGCTATTGCCACACCTCGGTGGAGGAAGGCCCGACTGCCGGCATGCCATCGACATCGACCTGCCTGACCTGCCATGCACAGCTGTTCCGCGATGCGCCGGCTCTGGCTCCGCTGCATGACAGCCTGCGAGACGAGACACCCATACGGTGGAAGCGGGTCCATCAACTGCCGGACTTTGTCTACTTTGATCACAGCATCCACATCAACAAAGGTGTGTCCTGCCAGCATTGTCACGGTCGTGTTGATCAAATGCCTGCCATCATGCGGCAGCAGAAACTTGACATGCAATGGTGCCTGCAATGCCATGAAAACGCGGCCAGCCATGTGGGGCCGCCCGATCAGGTGTTTGCAATGCATGATCGTGAACCGCTCTCCAAAGCTGAGCAGAAACAGCTCGTGGAACACCTGCAACTGCAAAGCACGGAGCGGCTTACCAGCTGTTCCACCTGCCATCGGTGAAGCGTGATGGACGCAACGGTCTCCGAGGGTCGCCGGCGGTTGCTGAAATTGATGGCCGCCTCCGCCGCACTGGCCGGATCCGGATGCAGCGAGCCGCCTCAGGAAGAGATTCTTCCCTATGTGCGCATGCCCGAACGTCAGGTTCCCGGGCATCCGGTCTTTTACGCCAGTACGCTGTGTCGCCAGGGCTACGGGTTTGGCGTTCTGGTTGAAACCAACATGGGCAGACCCACCAAGATAGAAGGAAACCCGGAGCATCCGGCCAGTCTGGGTGCCACTGATGCCATTGCTCAGGCCGCCATTCTGGAGTTGTGGGATCCGGATCGGTCGCGTACGGTCAGGTTCAACGATCAGGTGTCGACCTGGGATGCCTTTCAGGCTGCGTTGCAGGAACGCCTGCCCGCTTTGCGAGACCGGGGCGGCCTGAGAATCCTTACCGGGCCGTTGACGTCACCAACGCTGACAGCACGCATTCAGGACTTGCTGCAGCAGTATCCGCAGGCGCGCTGGCATCGGCATGATCCGGCGGGTTCTGTTTCGGCTGATGCCGCCATTCGATCCATTTATACACCGAACGAAAAACAACAGACGGGTATCCGCCTTGACTACGATCTGAAGCAGGTGCAGACGCTGGCCACACTGGATGCCGATATTTTTTCCAGTGGGCCAGCCAGTGTGCGCCTGGCACGAGAATTCATGCAGGGGCGAGGCGATGATCCGGGCCGAAGCCTGCTCTACGCCGTCGAGACGACGCCCACGGCCATGGGTGTCAAGGCGGACAGCAGACTATCCATGCAGCCATTGGAAATCGAAGCCCTGGTCGTTTTCCTGGCGAGCTGCTTTGGCTTGGCAGATGATATGGCTGCATCAGACTATTTGACTGATGAGCACCGGCAATGGGGCCGGATGTTGGCGGATCGGTTGGCAGCCACGCGTCCACATTCCCTGTTGATTGGCGGTCCGGCCTTGAGTGAAGCATCGCACAGGCTGGCTTGGCGCCTTAATGAACACCTTGGTCTCATGGAACAGAACCGCGCTCAGCGTGCCCGTGCCTGCATGGCACCCGCTGAGGGCATCAGCAGCCTGATTCGAGACATGGAGGATGGCCAGGTCGATACCCTGCTGATTGTGGACGTCAACCCGGCTTATGATCTCCCCGCCCGGGCCGGGTTTGCCCAGGCGCTGGAAAAAGTGTCCTGCTCCATTCACATGGACCTGTACGCCAACGAGACAGCAGGCTACAGCACCTGGCATTTGCCACGCTGTCATGATCTTGAAGACTGGAGCGATGCACGCAGTACGGAGGGTACCGCCAGCATCATTCAGCCTGCCATTGCCAGTTTATACGGCGCCCGTTCACCCCATTGGTTACTGGGACTGTTGGCAGAAACCCCGCCTGCCTCCGCTTATGACGATGTGAGGGATTACTGGTATCAGCGATGGGGACTGAAAACCGGATCGTACGAAACGCGCTGGCACGATGCCTTGCGTCGAGGTGTGATTGATGAGGCACGCCAGCCGCTCATCGCCGCCAGGCGAGCCATGACGCAACAAGAAAATACCGCTGATGCGGTGGCCATCATGGATACCGTTCATCGCCGCGCCCATGCCTCTGCCCATGGAGGTGAAGTCATGATGACGGCCATGTATGTCAATGATTCCAGCATCGAGACGGGCGCTTGCGCCAATCTTTCATGGCTGCAGGAGCTGCCCAGGCCAATGACGCAGATCACTTGGGACAACGCCGCCCTGATCGGTTACGAAACTGCCGTGCGACATGGACTGATCACTGGGGACGTGGTGGTTCTGCAGGATGAAGAACAACGCCAGCGACTTGAAGCGCCAGTCTATGTGTTGGCAGGACACGCGGAGGCGTGTATCAGCCTTCCATTGGGGTATGGCCGGCGTCGGGGTGGGCAAGCCTTTCAAGGTGTCGGGTTTGATGCCTTTGCGTTGCAAGAGATGGGTCCAAAGGGGCCGCAGCGAACGGGTCGCGTCCTCATTTCCATGACAGGCAAGCGGCACGCCTTTGCTCGTGTCCAGACTGAACATGACGACCACGAACGACCCATTATCGAACATGTTGGCATGGACGAATGGGTGCAACAGGACTTGAACCAGCCTTCGTTGTATCCGGAGCGGGAATATCGCAGCCACGCCTGGGGCATGACCATAGACCTGGACACGTGCATTGGTTGCAATGCCTGTGTGACAGCCTGTCAGGCAGAGAACAACATCCCGGTAGTCGGCAAGGAAGAGGTGGCGCGGGGCCGGTCCATGCATTGGATACGTGTCAATTATTACGAAGACGGAAAAACAGGAGGTGGAGATTTTCAGCCCATGGCATGCCAGCATTGCGAGAATGCCCCCTGCGAAGTGGTTTGCCCTGTGGGTGCCACTGTGCACGATTCGGAGGGGCTGAACGTGCAGGTCTACAACCGCTGCGTGGGGACGCGATTCTGCTCCAATAACTGTCCCTACAAGGCCCGGCGATTCAACTTCTTTCAGTATAGCGATCAGACACTCACTGAATTCCGGGCCCGGCGCAATCCGGAAGTCACGGTGCGTGAACGCGGCGTCATGGAAAAGTGCACATACTGCGTCCAGCGGATATCACGGGCACGGATTGAAGCGGAAAAGCGTGGCACCCCCATTCGGGATGGAGATGTGGTGACTGCGTGTCAGGCTGTCTGTCCGACGGAAGCCATTGTTTTTGGTGATATCAATGATCCGGACAGCCGGGTCAGCCTGAGCAAGGAATCGCCCCGGAATTATCGCGTCCTGGATGAACTGAATACGCGACCAAGAACCTCCTGGCTGGCGCGGGTGGACAGAAAGGGAGGCCGACATGGATAAGCCGCCAATCGAGCCGGATGTGTCGGTTGCCAGCTCTGTACTGGGCCCGGGATGGACCCAGGCCACCATCACGGACAAGATTGCTGATCGCGTCCTGCAGGGTCGTGAGGGGTGGACCCGTGGCTGGTCGCAACATTGGCGCTGGCGCACGGCCTTGATGGTTTCCTTTTCCGGGGTAGTGATGTTTCTGGGCGCCAGCACCTGGCTGTTTACCGTGGGTGTTGGCCTGTTTGGTGTCAATATTCCGGTGGCCTGGGGATTTGCCCTGGCAAACTTTGTGTGGTGGATAGGCATTGGCCACGCCGGTACGTTTATCTCGGCCATCCTGTTGTTGTTGCGGCAGCGCTGGCGGACCTCCATCAATCGCTTTGCCGAAGCCATGACACTCTTTGCGGCGGGCATAGCGGGCATATTCCCCATCCTTCATTTAGGGCGGCCGTGGTTTTTCTATTGGCTGGTGCCCTACCCCAATCGCATGGATTTGTGGCCGCAATGGCGCAGTCCACTGGTCTGGGATATTTTTGCCATCGGCACCTATCTGCTGGTGTCTCTGCTGTTCTGGTATGTCGGCCTCATCCCTGACCTGGCTACCCTGCGCGATCGCGCAAGAACCCGAAGAAAACAAGTGGTGTACGGCCTGCTGGCATTGGGATGGCGCGGGGATGCCTGCCACTGGCAGCGTTACGAAACGGCCTATTTGTTGCTTGCCGGATTGGCTACCCCGCTGGTCGTTTTTGTTCATACCGTGGTGGCCTTTGATTTTTGGGTATCCGGATTAACTGGTTGATACGTGCGTTAGCGTTCAAAAGTAGAGCTCAGGTGAGCAACGGAAAATATGGTTTATCGTGAGACACACGACATTTCCGTCAAAGTGGCTCCAAACTCCAGCCTTGTTCAGTAGCAAGCAAGCGTTCTGTTAGTCCGAGGTTTTCCAGAAATGAGTCATCATGCGACACTACGATCAACGTGCCTTGGTAACTACGCAACATGATTTCCAATGCCTGTACTGAGGGCAAATCAAGGTGATTGTTCGGTTCATCAAGTAACAAGAGTTGCGGTGGTGAATCGGCGTAGAGTATGCAAGCGAGAGCTCCCTTTAGACGCTCACCGCCGCTCAACGACCCGCTGGGTGTCGCTATCTTCTGCGCGTCAAGTCCTAGTTGAGCCAAGCGCATGCGCAGGTCCCCTTCGGTAGCTGTGCGATTGGCCAATTGTAACTGTTCTAGTACTGTATTCTCTGGATCCAAATTTTCTAATCGCTGATCGAGATATGCTCTCTCCGGCGTCACCTTGGATACCCCAGCCAAAGGCGAAACTTGTCCTGCAAACACTCGAAGCAATGTGGATTTACCACAACCGTTCGGGCCGACTACACCTATACGCTGTTGTCCACCCAGGATCAGACTTATGGTTCGGGTTGCTCCCGATACGTACGGCAGCTCCACGTCATTCAATTCGGCCACGCGACGCTTTGCGGCCTGCGTGATTGGTATTTCATGCAGGGTTATTTGCGACTCATCTTCAACTTGTTGTGCGGCTTCACGCACGCGTTGGTTGAGTTGTGCCCGGCTGGAGGCCTGTTTCTGGCGCAGCGCGCCTGACGATGTCTCGCTGCGCTCTTTCTGACGATCCAGCAAGATCTTGGCTTGATTGGCCTCTTTGCCTCGCCGGTTACCGCGCGCTTGCCGTTGTTCCTGCCGTACACGCTGCTTCCGCATCGCCTGTTCCTGCCGTTGGCGTTCAAGCTTGCGCTCACTCAGGCTTTGTAGGGCGTTCTGTCGTTCATGTGCCTTAGCCTCGGCATAAAATGAGTAGTTGCCTCCGTAGCTTTGCAGCCCCAGGGAAGACAATTCCACGATGCGCTCCATGGACTCCAGCAACTGCCTGTCATGGCTGACCACGATCAGCCCACGCGGCCAGCGTTGTAGTTGTTCGATCAGCGCCTGTCGGTTCGGTCGATCGAGATGATTGCTCGGCTCATCGAGAATCAAGAAGTCTGCATCCGAGAGCATGGCACCAATCAAGGAAATTCGCATCGCCTCACCGCCGCTCAGGATGCTGGCAGGCGTATCTGTTTCAAGGTGGCTCAAGTTATTGCGCTCAAGTTCATAGCGGAGTCGCTGGTGTATGTCCCAGTGATCTCCTACGGCATCGAAATCCTCCGGTGCTGTACTGCCTGACTCAATACGTGCTAGCGCATCCAGCGTGTGCTTTACCCCCGCCAAGTCGGCCACTGTAGAACCATCAGGGTGCACCACTTGCTGGGCGAGGTAATGCACGCTACCGGAGCACTGGCAGTGGCCGGTGGTTGGTTGTAACAACCCAGACAAGATGCGTGCTAGCAAAGTTTTACCGACACCATTGCGTCCGACCAGTCCTGTTGAGCGCATATCGAACTGCTCGCGAAGGCCGGAGAAAAGAGTTCTGCCGTCTGGCAGAACGTGGGACACGTTTTTCAGTACGAGATGGGTATTCGTCATGCTCTATTCCAAAGATGCCAAGAACTCCCCCTGCTACTGGGGGCTGGTGGAGACTGGCCGTCATAACAACGGCGGCATCAATAGCGCATTGGACAAACACCTCATATTGGAAGGAATAGGCTAATTATTGTACAAGCACTTGCAGAAATGGACAATGCAGTAATTTCAGCTGATTGAACCAACAAACTCATGACCGAGATGCCCGACAACATCCTGCACCTACCTGAGTATCAGGTACTGGGCTTCAAATCCACCGACGACGAAATGCACTTTCAGGTGGATGCGCCCAATCCCATCGCCTGCGAGGAATGCGGCGTGCAGGGTGAATTCGTGCGGTTCGGCAAGCGTGATGTTCCCTATCGTGATCTGCCCATCCACGGCAAGCGGGTCACCCTCTGGGTGGTCCGCCGCCGGTACACCTGCCGGGCCTGCAAGACTACCTTCAGGCCCCAGCTGCCGGAGATGGTAGACGGCTATCGCATGACACTGCGGCTGCATGAGTACGTGGAGAAGGAAGCCTTCAACCATCCCTACACCTTCGTGGCAGCACAGACCGGCCTGGACGAGAAGACGGTACGCGACATCTTCAGCACCCGTGCCGAGTTTTTGGGGCGCTGGCACCGCTTCGAGACGCCCCGCATTCTGGGCATCGACGAGCTGTACCTGAACAAGCGCTACCGCTGCATCCTGACCAACGTCGAGGAGCGAACCCTACTCGACCTGCTGGCCACTCGCCGACAGGACGTGGTGACCAACTACCTGATGAAGCTGAAAGACAGGCAGAAGGTCGAGATCGTCAGCATGGACATGTGGAACCCCTACCGGGCAGCGGTCAAGGCCGTGCTGCCACAGGCCCGCATCGTGGTCGATAAGTTCCATGTGGTGCGCATGGCCAACGATGCCCTGGAAAAGGTGCGCAAGGGTCTCAGGAAGGAGCTGAAACCCTCCCAGAGCCGAACCCTCAAGGGAGACCGGAAAATCCTGCTGAAACGCGCTCACGAAGTTTCAGACCGAGAACAACTCATCATGGAGACCTGGACGGGCGCATTCCCGCAACTGCTGGCTGCCTACGAGCACAAGGAACGCTTCTACGACATCTGGGACGCCACCACACGGCCCCAGGCAGAAGCCGCTCTGGACGACTGGATAGCCACCATCCCGAAGGGCCAGAAGGAAGTCTGGAGCGATCTGGTCAGAGCTGTGGGCAACTGGCGCGAAGAGATCATGACCTACTTCGAGACAGACATGCCGGTCACCAACGCTTACACGGAGTCCATCAACCGACTGGCCAAGGACAAGAACCGTGAAGGGCGTGGTTACTCCTTCGAGGTGATGCGGGCACGTATGCTCTACACCACGAAGCACAAGAAGAAGGCCCCGACTGCGAAAGTATCTCCGTTCTACAAAAAAACCATCGGTTACGGACTGCCGGACTTCGCAGAGGAACTCAACTACGGAGTCGATCTATCAACCATCTGAGGGTGGCATCAGGTTGGTGGGGTGAAGGTGCCCCATCAACCATTAAATCCGCATACCCTGAAAACCAAGCGCTTCAAAAAAAGTCCGGCAACAGGTTCTTCACGGAACGCTCAGTCGTCATACTCGCATACCGATGCGATGCGAGTCATCTCGTGAGTCTTACTTTGCATTTTGTTGGCAGCACTGATTCAAACAATCG
>DATGUI010000193.1:0-2487 GCA_035301405.1 Burkholderiaceae bacterium | reverse complement strand
AGGCCGGATGCCGACAATACGGTTCCCCGCCACAAGGCCCTGGGGTGGGTCATGACTCGCCAGCGGACCATGATCAGCCACAACAGGGTGCCGGCAGCAGCGATGATGAGGGCCGCCCAGGAAAACGTGATGTCGTAGCCGGTGGTCTGCCGGGCAATGTTGTGGGCTATTTTTGGTGGCCAGCCACTTTGTTGTGCCGCCCATCCCAGCCAGACCGTGGCAATGGCCAGCGAGAAACACATCACGGCAAACCAGTCCAGGGCGTTGACCAGACCGCGCCTGAGCGTTGGCAGCGCAAAGGCAGCCAGCACGGCGCAGGGTACGGCCAGCAGACTGAATTCGGGCTCGGATGCGCTTTCGACAAATAGAATGAAGGCGGCCGGCAGGGCAGCAAACATGAGCGGCACCCAGATATGCGGGGCAGCATACCAGCCCCGCCAGCGCCACAACGCAAACAGCGTGAATGGCCAGACTGGCCACAAAAACCAGGGCAGGTCGCGGGCGACACGCGTGAGGTGGCCAAGATTGGGCCAGCCCAGCTGGCTGGTATGCCAGTGCCACCATTGCTTGATCCAGTAGTGCCCATGCCAGTTGGCAGGCAGCCACCACAGCAGCGCAATGATACCGGTGATGGGCAGGGTCAGCGCCAGCCACTTCTTGTGGCGATACAGGGGGCTTTGACGGCGGAAACACAGCAGCACGGCAAGGAGAACCGGCAACACACCCAGCCAGCCACGGGTCAGGAAAACGGCAGCCAGGGATATGCCCAGCGTGATGGAGCCGGAAACCGGGCGGTCCAGCATGCGCGCGACAGCATAAAATGACAATGCCTGGAAAGCCAGCTGCGCGGGCACCGCCGAGGTCTCGTGCAGGAGCCAGATGATGCCGATGGTGGCGAGAATCAGCAGCAGGGCCGCATCGGCAATCATGCGGCCGTAGTCGTGCACCGAGGGTTCGCCGCCAAATGGCAGGGCCAGTGGCTGGGGTTCGGGGCGGCGTCCAAGCAGGTAGGTGCCATACCATACCGAGCTGCCCAAAAGGGCAAACCACAGCAGATTGGGCAGCCGCGAGGCAATGATGGCGGCATCCAGCGGCGTGGTGAACAGTTCCAGGAATGGCGCAAACACGTGGATGCTCAGTGCACCCGCCCAAGTGATCAGCGGGCCGTCGTGCGTGTAGGTCAGCGAGCCGATGCGCGGCAGCAGCCAGGCGGTAATGTCGGCGCTGTTGACGGCGCTGAGCATGGTGGCCAGGCCAACAACATCGTCTGTCTTCCAGGGATCACGGAAAAACAGTCCGGCAAGAATATAGGTGATACCTGCCAGAATCAGTACGGCGCGCGGCAGCTTGCGGGTAGCCGTCGCGGTCAGCCGTGCAGGCGTGGAGGGAGCGTGTTGACTGGGCACAAAATCAAAAGGCAGCCCGGTGGCTGCCTTTGATCAGGGACATCCGACCTGGGGGTCAGGAGGATTTGCGTAATGTCCCGGCAGTGCGCGCAAAGCGGGCACGGAATTTTTCAACCCGGCCGGCTTCAACCAGACGGGTTTGTGCGCCTGTATAAAACGGGTGCGATTCAGACGTGACGTCGCACTTGAAAAGCGGGTAGGTCTTGCCGTCGATATCAATGGTTTCGCGGCTATCCAGGGTAGAGCGCGAGATAAACGTATTGCCGGTTTGCTGGTCCAGAAACGCGACTTCGCGGTACTTCGGGTGGATGTCTTTTTTCATGACTTGATTCCTGTCTTCAAATATAAGCGTGCCCACGACATGGTAAGGATAACGGTTGCCGGCCACGCAATCCCAGGTAGCCAGCTATTCTACCACGACGAAAAAAATCGTACCAGATCCCGTGGGGAGTATCGGCCATGATGACATGGAGCGGGGCAGGATAAAAAGCTGACACCAGTGTCCCGAAGCCGGCGTGTTTCTGTCAAAGTAGTGGCGTAGCGTTATTTCATTGTGAACCGGATCCAGGATTGACCATGACACATAAAACAGACAGTCATGCCGAGCGCCCGCGCGAGCGGTTGCTGGCACATGGTGCGCAGGTGCTCACTGCTTCCGAGCTGCTGGCCATCATCTTGCGTACCGGCGTGCGCGGCTGCAACGCCGTTGCGCTGGGGCAACAGCTGATTACCCGTTTTGGGGGATTGCGGGGTTTGCTGGCGGCGGATGCCCGGGCCTTGCTGCAGGTCCATGGCCTGGGGGTTGCCAAAGTGGCCGAACTGCTCGCCATCAGTGAAATCAATCGTCGTGCCCTGCAGGAAGACCTGCGTGCGGGCAGCGCCCTGAACAACCCGTCGGTGGTCAAGCAGTATTGCATGGCCCGCCTGGGGCATCTGCCCATCGAGCACTGCATGGCACTCTACCTTGACAGCCAGTATCGGCTGATCACCTCGGAAGAGGTGGCTCGGGGCACGCTGAACCAGGCATCGGTGTACCCGCGTGAAATCGTCAGGGCAGCCTTGCGCCACCACGCCGCCGCGC
>DATGUI010000192.1:0-2176 GCA_035301405.1 Burkholderiaceae bacterium | reverse complement strand
GATCGCATCGGTATCCTCGGTGTCAACGGGGCAGGAAAAAGCTCCTTGATCAAGACACTGGCAGGTGAACTCGATCTGATCAGTGGCAGCAGACAGCCAGCCAAAGGCCTGAAAATCGGCTATTTTGCCCAGCAACAGCTGGACATGCTTGACCTCCAGGCCTCGCCCCTGCAACACCTGCTTCGCATCGCCCCCGATACGCCAGAGCAAGCCCTGCGAAGCTATCTGGGCAGCTTTGGCTTCAGTGGGGATATGGCCACCCAGGTGGTCGAGCCCTTTTCCGGCGGAGAAAAGGCCCGGCTGGCCCTGTCGCTCATTGTGTGGCAAAAGCCCAACCTCCTGCTGCTGGACGAGCCCAGCAACCATCTGGATGTCGACACACGAGAAGCCCTGGCAGACGCCCTGACCACCTACGAAGGGAGCGTCCTGCTTGTTTCCCATGATCGTCATCTGTTACGAACCACGGTTGATCGCTTCTGGATTATTGCCGACAATCAACTCACCGAATTCGATGGTGATCTGGACGACTACCGCGCATGGCTGCAACGCTATCACGCCTCCCAGCGCCAGAATCACCAGACAGACGCCACAACGGCCACAACGGCACCCGACAGACGGGAGCAACGCCGACAGGAAGCGCAAGAGCGTCAGGAACTGGCTCGACGACGTCGGCCCCTGGATACAGAAATCGCCCGCCTGGAGAACGCCATGCAGTCCTGTACCCATTCCCTCGAAGCACTTGAGCAACGCATGGCCCATCCAGACTTTTATACCGACGATAATCAGGATGAGCGCGTGCGCGTCATGGCCGAACATGGCAAACTCGCAAAGGCGCAACAGTCTCTTGAAGAGGCATGGCTGGCGCAGCAAGAAGCCCTCGAAGCCCTGCTGAACGATTAACCCGTTTACCAGAAAATCAATCCACTCAACGACGGCTGCGGGAGACACTGATGGCTTTGCCGCAAATCCTTGTTCTTGGCGTACTGGCCGTGACGCTTGCCCTCTTTCTGACCGGCAAGTGGCGTCACGACGTGGTGGCGCTCATTGCCCTGTCCAGTAGCGTCATTTTGGGACTCGTTCCCTCAGACGAAGCCTTTCTGGGTTTTTCCCACCCTGCTGTCGTCACGGTGGCCTGCATCCTTATCCTGAGTGGCGCCTTGCAACGCACTGGTGTCATTGACTTGCTCGCTCAACGGCTGCTGCCGGCACAAAGCGGGCCGACACTGGCCATTGGCACCCTGGTGGCACTAGGCGCGATGCTGTCCAGCTTCATGAACAACGTGGGTGCGCTGGCCCTGCTCATGCCCGTTGCCCTTCAGATCGCCAGGCGCCAGTCGCTGCCCCCCGGCAAGGTCTTGATGCCCCTTTCTCTGAGTACCATGCTGGGCGGCATGATCACCCTGATCGGAACTCCTTCCAACCTGATTGTCTCCAGCTTCAGGCAAACCGAAGGCAGATCAGGATTTTCCATGTTCGACTTCAGTCCAGTGGGCCTGAGCGTGGCCCTTGCTGGCGTGCTGTTCATCAGTCTTATTGGATGGCGCATTGTGCCCTCGCGTGAACGGGCGGGCGTAGATACCTTCAATACCGCCGCCTACCTTACCGAAGCGCGCGTCGCGTCGGAATCCCGTGCCCAAGGCATGCATTTGCGAGAAGCCCAGGCCGCGCTGGACAAGGTGGATGCCCAGATAATCAGTATGGTGCGCAAGGAGACCCGTTTGCTGAATCCTCATCCGGCAACTCGCCTGCATCAAAACGATATCCTGCTCATTGAAGCTGACCCGAAGATTCTTGCCGGCGCACTGGATCGCCTGGGTCTGGTTTTTGGGGAAGAACAAAGCCAGGCGGATAAAAATGAAAAGGCGGCAAAAAACGAAAAGATTGAAAAAAATGAAAAAGGAGAAAGAAAAGAGACAAAAAAGGAGGCAGGTACGGCATCCACAACAACCAACCAGAAAGAACGGAGCAACGATGATGATGATCTGGATCTGGTCGAGCTGGTCATCCTGCCTGCATCCAGCCTGACTGGCCGCACTGCCAGGGGTGCCAATATCCGGACCCGTTTTGGCATCAACCTGCTGGCCATCTCGCGTCAGGGATCACGCATACGCAGCCGCGTCAGAAGTACCCCATTGCGCCAGGGAGACGTCCTGCTGGTGCAGGGCACGGCCGAGGC
>DATGUI010000191.1:0-17373 GCA_035301405.1 Burkholderiaceae bacterium | reverse complement strand
CATAAATAATGGTCAGTCCGGCAGCGATCAGGGAGAGCAGCACCCCTACTGCCAGGCCGTTGAAGACTTGTGACATGAACAGACCCAGACTGGGCATACTGACTCCTCCCTTGGTACTGAATTATTATTGGTTTGCGTCAGGCGGCGGGATTCATCTTGCAGCCGGCATAATCATGCGGTGGAAGTGTTTCCACACCATCGGCAATGGCGACGACATCGACAAGATCCTCGTCGTTTTCCATGTCTTCGGCGGCCTTGCCCCGAACAACCGGGAAGTCGGCGGCGCCATCATGGTCTTCGGCACGGAAGTAGACATCGCCACCCATGGAGTACGGGCGCTTGTGATTGATGCTGTCTTCCAGAGCCTCGACCACGGCAGCCGGGTAGAAGGTACCGGCACGCTCGATGGCATCAGCCCACAACAGCGTGGTCATGAACGCATTGTGCTCGGGATCACGCGGCTTGGCACCGTGCTTCTCTTCGTAGGCCTCGACAAAGGCACGGCCAACGTCATTCTTGATGCCTTCCGTCCACCAGAACACCATGGTGCCGTAGACGCCCTGCATGACTTCCGGACCCACTTCTTCAAGCATGTAGGCGGGCAGATAGGGCACGCACATCTTCATGTTTTCAAGTACGCCAAACTGGTGAGCCTGCTTGGCGGAGTTGACCGCATCGGCGCCGTAGTCCAGGTTGATCATGATGTCGGCACCACTGTTGGCAATGTTCAGCATGTAGGAGCTGTAGTCGGTTGCGCCCAGCGGGTGGATTTGTGCGTTGTCGATGGTGGTCCAGCCCTGCTCTTCGGTGAAGGCACGCATGTGATCATGAATGGAGTGACCGTAGTTGTAGTCGGGCACCAGGTAGATGACTTTCAGGTCCTTGCCGTAGTCTTCGGCCATGACTGGCGCAATGGCCTTGGCTGCCGTGTAGGCATGGTGACACAAGCGGAAGCCATAGCGGCGGCAGTCTTTTCCGGTGGTATCACTGGAGCCGCTGATGACGGAGAAATACAGGGTCTTGGCGCGCTCGCACGTGTTTTGCAAGGCAATGGCCACGGAACTGCTGACGCTGCCGGCAATCATCATGGCGTTGTCTTCTTTCAGAAACCGCTGGGCAGCTTGAACGGCACTGTTCGGCTTGGTTTCTGCGTCACCAATGGCCAGCTTGAGTTCCTTGCCCAGAATACCCTGCTTGGTGTGCGGGCTGACCAGCTTGACGCGTTCATCACCGTTGTTGATCATCTCGGCGGCCAGTTCAAAGCCGCGCTTCTGGCCTGCGCCCTCGGCCGAATAGGGGCCGGTCAGGTCAAGTGTGAGACCAGCGACAACCGTGTCGCCCTCGACGCCGACAGGGAAGTTGCCCAGCGCAGGATATTCCTTGTCTTGTGCAAATACGGACTGGGTATAGGACGCGGGAAGCAGCAGGCCGCCTGCCACCCCTGCACTGGCTTTCAGAAAACTGCGGCGCGGCGCAGGACCAGAGATATTGCTGCGATGAATGATTTTGCTCACGAGTTGTCTCCTTTATTGCAACTGCTTGGCTTGAATAATTTTGCAGGGACCCCCCTTTTCTTTTTACGGGCAGTTTCGAAACGGGTTGCGAAATGCCCAGCGTTATGCCAGGGGATCGAAATTCAGGCTAGCAAAAGGATTTTTGAGCAACTTATCTGATTCAGACACCAATTAGTTGGATTCGGACACATCAAAGGGTAAACCAGCACGAGTGCAGCTTAGACCTTAGTCTAACAAGTCGTTGTTGTTAAGGATTTTCTTGTGTTTCCAGTCCCGTCCAGTCCCCACCGGTTGCCGCGATCAATTCGGCTGTCAATAGCAGTCTGTCAGCCTCCAGCGATAGCAGGCTGCGCCGGGCGCTCAATGCATTGGTTTCGACCTGGACCACGCTCAGATAATCGATGATTCCGGCCTCGTACTGATTTCTGGTGAGCCGCAGGGATTCTTCGGCAGCGGCCGTCGCGCGGTGCTGCGTCTGGATCTCGCTTTCCAGGCTGTCGAGCTCAACCAGCACGTCCTCCACTTCGCGCAGTGCATCCAGGACCGTCTGCTTGTATGTGGCTGCCTGCGCCTCGTGGCTGGCACGTGCCTCCTGGGTACGCGCCCGTCGGGCACCGCCATCAAACAGCGTCAGCGCCAGGGCCGGACCCAGCGACCAGAACTGGGCGGGGGCAGTCAGCCACCGGGCCCACTCGCCACTTCGAAAGCCGCCCTGTGCACTCAGCGTAAGGTCCGGGAACCATGCGGCCTGCGCGACACCAATTTGCGCATTGGCCTGTCGCACTCGATGTTCGGCAGCCACCACATCGGGCCGTCGCTGCAACAGTTCCGAGGGCAGGCCCATGGGCACCACGGGGGCAGTGGAGGTCAATTCGTCCAGCTCGCTCAAGGAGAACTTCACGGGTGGCAGGCCCTGCAGCACCGCCAGGGCATTGGCCAGTTGCTCGCGCTGCCAGCTCAGGGCCTGCAACTGGCCACGGGCGTTCTCAAGCTGGGCAGTGGCCGCCGCCACATCGCTGCGAGGGGAAATACCCGCCTCAAACTGATTGTTGACCGTGGAAAGATTGCGTTCATAGGCATTGACTGTCGAGGCCAGCAGCGACTTTTCGGCATCAATCAGTCGCAGGCGAAAATAGGTTTGGGCCAGGGTGGATTGCAGGCTCAGGCGCGTTGCGGCCATATCGGCCGCGCTGGCGTCGACTCCGGCTGCCTCGCCTTCCATGGTGCGGCGCACCCGGCCCCAAAGGTCTGGCGCCCAGCGGACATCACCGGACAGGGAATACTGGTTTTGCGGCAGGGAAGGCCGCCCCGAGCCAGAACGGTTCAGGGAAGCGGAGGTATCCAGCGTTGGAAACAGCCCCGACCGCGCGCCCTGCAGCGCTGCCCTGGCCTGGCGGTATCGCGCTTCGGCTGCGGCCAGATCAAAGTTGTCCGCCAGCATGTTGTCCATCATCGTATTCAGTTCTTCATCCTGGAAACGCGTCCACCAGTCCGTGTCGGGGTCGGGCGCTTGCGCCCGAAACTGAATCCAGCCATCGTTATCACGGGCCTCGGCACCCACCCGATAGTGCTCGCCCATGTTGACATCAGGGCGCTGATAATCGGGCCCGACGGCACAAGCCGTCAGTAACCCCGTGCATAAAATCAACAGAATATTGCGTGGCAGCGTGATCATGACGCCCCCTGATCCGAACGAGAAGTGAAGGGCCAGCGGTAACGCCGGAAACGTTGTTGCAGCCCCTCCAGGAAAAGATAGACCACTGGCGTGGTATAGAGCGTCAGTATCTGACTGACGAACAGCCCGCCCACAATAGTCAGGCCCAGCGGACGCCGCATTTCCACGCCCGCTCCCGCAGCAAAGATAAGCGGCATGGCACCAAACATGGCGGACAGGGTCGTCATCATGATGGGACGGAAACGGACCAGACAGGCTTCCAGAATCGCCTCCCTGGGCGACAGGCCATCGCGGCGCTGCACGAGCAGGGCAAAATCAACCATCATGATGGCGTTTTTCTTGACGATACCGATCAGCAGAAAGATTCCGATCAATGCGATCAGGGTGAAGTCCTCGCCAACCATCATCAGCGCCAGTAACGCACCAATACCGGCCGATGGCAATGTTGACAGGATGGTAACAGGATGCACATAGCTTTCGTAGAGCATGCCCAGCACGATATACATGGTGAGGAGGGCGGAAAAAATCAGGATAACCTGCTGTTCGATGCTTTTCTGCAGCTCCAGTGCCGTGCCTTCGAAGCCCGCCTGGATGCGGCTGGTAGGCAAACCCGTGCGCGCAACGGCACGATCAATGGCTTCGGTTGCCTCCTCCAGCGAGACGCCGTCAGCCAGGCCAAAGGATACGGTCTCCGAAGCAAACAGGCCGGTATGAGAAATACTGAGCGGCGCGTTGTCGTTGCTGATATGGGTAAAGGCTGACAACGGTATACGCTCGCCGGAATCAGTAATCACCTGAACACGACGCAGCGACTCGATATCCTGGGCGTAGGCGTCCTCCACGCCCAGGACCACGTGGTACTGGTTGAGATCACCGTAAATCACGGACACCTGTCGCTGGCTGAATGCATTATTGAGGGTGCCCGTAATCAGCGACATGCTCACGCCAAGCCGCGCTGCCACATCCCGATCGATTGCCAGCTGAATGCGCTGCCCCCTGTCTTCCACATCGGTTTCGACGTCGGTCAGCTCAGGCAGCGCCGCCATGGCCTCGCGCACGCGCGGCACCCATTCGGACAGGTCCTCAAGCTCGCTGGCGCGCAGGCTGTATTCGTAAGAGCCGCCTCCCGCTGCCCCCCGCCCGCCTACAAAGATGTCCTGCTGGGGTACCAGTGTCAGCCGGGCCCCCGGCTCCTGCGTGAATTTGCCGCGCAGCCGGTTGACGACGTCCTCGGCACTGGCATCGCGCTCGGCACTGGGCTTGAGCTGGATCATGAGGAAGCTGGAGTTGCTGCCCCCGCGCCCGCCGATGTAGCCCGTGATGCTTTCAATGGCGGGGTCTTGCTGAAGGACCTCACGGAACTTGTTGAGCTTGGGCAGCATGGCCTGAAACGACATGCCCTGATCCACCCGGAAGAAACCCATCAACTGGCCGGTATCCTGTTGCGGGAAAAACCCCTTGGGAATCTTGGCATACAGATAGCCATTCAGGCCGATGGTGGCAAACAGGATGAACAGGGTCAGGCGTCCATGCGCCAGCGCCCACCCCAGTGAGCGGCGATAGCCGCGCCACAGCACACGCCCAAGATATTCCAGCCCGGCACTGAGCCATCCCTGGCGGCGAGGGCTGGTCCCGTGCCCGCGCAGCAGCGATGCACACATCATGGGCGTAAGCGTCAGCGACAGCACCAGCGAGAGCAGCACGGAGACCGACAGCGTCACGGCAAACTCGCGGAAGAAGCTGCCGACCAGCCCTCCCATCAGCAGCATGGGAAGAAACACGGCCACCAGTGACAGGCTCATGGCCACCACGGTAAAGCTGACTTCCCGCAAGCCCCGGATGGCTGCCCGTCGCGGACCCACGCCCTTCTCGATATACCGGATGATGTTTTCCAGCACCACAATGGCATCGTCCACCACGAACCCCGTGGCCACGATCAGCGCCATCAACGATATGGTGTTGAGCGTATAGCCAAACCACAGCATCAGACTGAAGGTGCTGATCAGTGAGGCAGGTACCGCCAGCGCGGGTATCAGCGCAGCACGCCAGTTACGCAGAAACAGCAGCACCACCAGCACCACCAGCACCGTGGCCATGATGAGTGTGAATTCAGCTTCCGCCAGCGATGCCCGGATACTTGGCGTGCGGTCTTGCGCAATGGACAGATCAACGTGTGCAGGCAGGAAGGATTGCAGACTGGGTATCTGCTCGCGAATGGCATCCACCGTTTCAATGATGTTGGCATCGGCCTCGCGCCGGACTGCCAGCAGCACGGCATTGTCCCGGTTGAAGAACCCGGCGTTGTTGCGGTCCTCCACGCTGTCGGTGACGGAGGCGACATCCTCCAGCCTGACGGCTGCGCCATCGCGCCAGGCCACGATCAGCGGGCGGTACTGCTCGGCACGGGACAAGGGCTCTCCAGAGTTCAACTGCCAATGGTAGCGATCATTCTCCACAAATCCGTTGGGGTGCATGGTATTGGCATCAGACAGGGCAGCGCGTACTTCATCCAGCGCAATCCCGGCGGCATTCAGTGCCTGGGGATTCAGGCTGACCCGCACCGCAGGCAAGGAACTGCCCCCTACGGTGACTTCTCCCACGCCGGTTACCCGAGCCAGCTTCTGGGCCACGACCGTCGAGGCCATGTCATAAAGCTCGCCCTGCGTGGCGGTTGCCGATGTCATGGCCAGCACCATGACAGGCGCCGAGGACGGGTCGGCCTTGTGGTAGGAAGGTGGATTGCGCAGACTGGATGGCAGCATGGGACGTGCCGCATTGATGGCGGCCTGCACATCGCGGGCCGCGCTGTTGATGTCACGCTCCATGTTGAACATCAGCGTCACGCGGGTGGAGCCTTCCGAACTGCGGGAACGCATTTCGTTGATTCCCGAAATGGAACCCAGTGCCTGTTCCAGTGGGGTGGCCACACTGGAGGCCATGGTCTGCGGACTGGCGCCCGACAGGCGTGCCGAGACCGATATCATGGGAAAATCCACTTGTGGCAAGGGCGCCACCGGCAAAAACAGATAACTGATCGCGCCCCCCACGACCAGCGCCAGGCTGAGGAGTACCGTGGTGACCGGTCGCATGACGAAGAGCGCCAGAAACCTCATGCCTGACCCTCGTCAGATGGCTTCGTAGCGCCTGCGGCACGTCGGGCATGGGCAAGGCGGTCAAACATCAAATAAATGACCGGCGTGGTAAACAGTGTCAGCACCTGACTGAGCAGAAGCCCGCCCACCATGGCCAAGCCCAGGGGTTGGCGCATTTCGGCACCGGACCCCGTCGCCAGCATGAGTGGAATGGCGCTGAACAGGGCCGCCAGCGTGGTCATCAATATGGGACGAAACCGCAACAGGGCGGCTTCATGGATGGCCTGCTGCGGACTCAGCCTGCGACGCCGCTCGGCATCCAGGGCAAAGTCAATCATCATGATGGCATTTTTCTTGACAATGCCGATCAACAGGATGATGCCGATGACGCCGATCATGTCCAGGCCCATTCCGGCCAGCATCAGTGCCAGCAAGGCCCCGATGGCGGCCGAGGGAAGCGTGGAAAGGATGGTGATGGGGTGAATGTAACTTTCGTACAAGACCCCCAGAACAATATACATGGTGGCCACTGCGGCCAGCATCAGCCACAGCGTGCTCGACAAGGAGGCCTGAAAGGCACGGGCGGCTCCCTGAAAGCGCAGCTCCACCGAAGCCGGCATGCCAATATCCAGACGCGTTTCCTGAATGGTATCCACGGCGTCTGACAGCGCAACGCCTTGCGCCAGGTTGAAGGACACCGTCACGGCTGGAAACTGTCCCTGTCGTTGCAGGGAAAGCATGGACGGTGCCTCGGCCAGCGCGGCCAGGCTGGTAATGGGGACCGGCGCGCCCTGCTCTGGCGCCACATAAATACTGTCCAGCGCATGGGCGCTGTCCTGATAGCTTTGCCCGACCTCAAGCACCACGCGATACTGGGCCGACTGGGTGAAGATGGTGGAGATCAGCCGCTGGCCAAAGGCATCGTAGAGGGCGTCATCAATCGATTGCTGGGTCACACCCAGACGCGCGGCCTTGTCACGGTCAACGACCAGGGTGGTTTGCAGGCCCGCATTCTGCATGTCGTGGGTAACGTCAGCCAGCGCCGGCGCTTGCTGCAGGGCCCGCACAAAATCCGGTGTCCAGTCTTGCAGTTCGGCCAGATCCGGGCTGGACAGCGTCATCTGGTATTGCGTACGGCTGATCTGATCATCGACCGTCAGCTCCTGCACGGGCTGCATGAACAACTGCATGTCACCCACACCACGCACCCGGTCTGACAACCTTGCCATGATTGCGTTGACATCGTCCTGGCGTTCGGCCACCGGCTTGAGCGCAATCTGCATGCGGCCGGTATTCAAAGTGGCGTTGGTGCCATCCACCCCGATAAACGATGAAACAGCCACGACATCCTCGTCGCCCAGCAAGACGCCGGCCAGACGCGTCTGTTCACGCCCCATGGCGGCAAAGGATACGGTTTGCGGTCCCTGACTGATGGCCTGTATCAGGCCGGTGTCCTGCTGCGGGAAGAACCCCTTGGGTATCACCATGTAAAGCAGGCCGGTGATCGCCAGGGTGCTGACTGCCACCACCATCGTGGCCCGCTGGTGGCGCAGTACCCATGACAGGCCTGCATCGTAATGATCGATCAGCCACTGCATGCCCGCAGCAAGCCGGCGCTGAAATCGGGTGTTCCCTTCGGAGACATGATCGGCCCGCAGCAGGCGGGCACACATCATGGGGGTCAGCGACAGGGAAATGAAGAGCGACAGCAAGATGGCCACGGCCAGCGTGATGGCAAACTCCCGGAACAGCCGACCAATCACATCGCTCATGAACAGCAGCGGAATCAGGACGGCAATCAGCGACAGGGTCAGGGACACCAGCGTGAAGCTGATCTCGCGCGCGCCTTTCAGGGATGCCTCCATGGCGGACATTCCCTGCTCCATGTGGCGGGCAATGTTTTCTATCATGACGATGGCATCGTCCACCACAAACCCGGTGGCAATGGTCAGCGCCATCAAAGTGAGGTTGTTGATGCTGAAGCCCGCCAGCAGCATGATGCCAAACGTGCCCACCAGCGACAGGGGCACCACGATTCCCGGAATCAGGGTTGCCGTCCAGGTCCGCAAAAACACAAAGGTGACCAGCACCACCAGGACAATAGCCAGCAGCATCTCTTTCTGCACGCTGGATACCGCATCCCGAATGGTCTGGGTGCGGTCGGTGGCCACGGCAATATCGACACCAGCCGGCAAGCTTTGTGCCAGATCGGGCAGCACGGCACGAACCTGATCCACCACCTGGATCACGTTGGCCCCGGGCTGACGCTGGATATTCAGCAATATGGCCGGCTCTTCACCCAGCCAGGCAGCCTGCCGAATATTTTCCGGCCCGCGTTCGATTTGCGCCACGTCCCCCAGGCGCAACACGGCATCATCGTCCACCGTCACGATGAGATCCTTGTATTCCTGAATCGTGGAAAGCTGATCGTTGGCATAAATGGTGGTCGAGCGCTCGGGCCCGTCCAGACTGCCCGTGGGCTGGTTGACGTTGGCTCCGGTGACGGCGCGCCGTACCGCGGCCAGGGTCAGTCCTCTGGCAGCCAGGGCCTTGGGGTCAACCTGGATACGAACGGCCGGTCGCTGGCCGCCTGCCACGCTGACCAGCCCCACGCCCGAGATCTGGGACAGCTTTTGGGCCACCCGGACGTCGATGAGGTCACGTACCTGATGCAGCGGCAGGGTGGGCGAGGTCACTGCCAGACTGATGACGGGTGCATCGGCTGGGTTGACCTTGTTATAGACAGGCGGTGAAGGCAAGTCGGGCGGCATGAGATTGCTGGCAGCATTGATGGCCGCCTGCACTTCTTGCTCCGCAACATCCAGCGGCAGATCCAGACTGAATTGCAGCGTGATTACTGAGGACCCGCCCGAGCTGTTGGATGTCATTTGCTCCAGCCCCGCCATTTGCCCGAACTGACGCTCCAGCGGCGACGTGACGCGCGCCATCATGACCTGTGGCCCTGCACCAGGATAGAGCGTGGTCACCTGGATGATGGGGTAGTCGACCTGTGGCAACGCCGACACAGGCAGCAGACGCCAGGCAATCAGACCCGACAGTAGCAGCGCCACCATGGCGAGTGTGGTGGCCACCGGCCGAAGGATGAATAGCCGGGAAATATTCACGAATCTGATCCGGTGTCAGACTGATCCGTCATGACCTCGACCTCGCTGCCGTCACGCAAGCGATCCACCCCTTCCGTCACGACACGGTCACCCGGCGACAGGCCGGCGCTGATGGCCACATGGCGACCGTCGAGCTGACCGACGACCACCTCCTGAATGTGCACCGTGTCTTCATCATCGATGACATAGACGAAAGAACCAATGGAACCATACTGAACGGCGGCCACTGGTATGGCCAGGCTGTCACCGGAATCCACATGCAGCCGGACATTGACAAACTGGTTGGGAAACAGGGACTCGTCTGCATTGTCCGTGCGCGCCTTCAGGCTGACGGTGCCGGTTGCGGTGTCGATCTGGTTATCGATGGCAAGCAATTCGCCCTGGGCAAGCACTGTGGTGTCATCGGCTGCCAGGACGTCTACCTTGAGCGGCGCAGCAGCCTGCGCTGCCACCACGACGGGAAGATCCGCCTGGGGAAGACTGAACCTGATGGCAATGGGTTGCGTCTGCGTGAGGATCACCAGACCGTCTCCTGAGCCCGCGCTGACCAGGTTGCCGATGTCTGTCTGGCGCAGGCCTACACGCCCCGACACCGGTGCCGTGATCTCCGTGAAGGAAAGCTGCAGGCGGGCATTTTCAACAGCGGCCTCGTTGGCCTCCAGCGTCGCCTGCAGTTCAGCCACCAGGGCTTGCTGAGTATCCAGCTGCTGGCGAGCGATGGACTGCTGCCTGTGAAGCGTCTGATATCGGGCAAGATCCTGCCGGGCGTTATCCAGCCGGGCACGGGTCTGGGCCAGTTGTCCCAGCGCCTGGTTCAGTTGCACCTCGTAGGTGCGGGGATCAATCCGGGCCAGCAGGGCGTCTTTTTCGACACGATCGCCTTCGGTGAAATGGATTTCCCGGAGTTCGCCTTCCACACGGCTTCGCACGGTAACGGTATTCAAAGCCGTGACGGTGCCAATGGCACGCAGGGAGTGGTCTATCTGACGTTGTTCTGCCTGTGCAGCCCGCACCGGCACCGGCCCGCCAAATGCCCCACGCATCCCTCCAAACCCGGCAGGGGCCTGGCTGGCCTGCTCGCCACCCTCTTGCTGGCTGTACCACCACCCCCCCGCAGCAATGGCAACAATCAGAAAGAGGTAAAACCAACCACGCCCGCGACGTGACGAATACTCTGAACCACTGGATTGCGGCATGAAAGGCGCTCCGGAGACAAATACCAGATGCTATTTTCGCTGATTGCATGGCCGGCGGCGATCCGCACCGCGAAACCATGAAACCAGACGTAACATCTTGACGTCAACCCGGAGCAACGATGGTGAGATGGCGGACGTGCATGACGAAGGTTTCAGCCAATGTGGCACCGTGCCAGCCGGAAGGGGATGTCTTGCCCAACCGGCTGTGGCCGCAACTCGTTGTCCTGCATGGAGAAGCGAATCCAGATGACATGCTTGTTGGCGCTCATTTCGGGGAAGGCCTGGCAGGAGTCGTCAACCCAGACGCGGAGCAGCTGAAAGACCTTGCCACCGAGCATTTCCTGATACTGCCCCTCGCGGGCAACGCACTCGTCGACATCGCCGGCATCGCGAAGCGCCCGCAAGATCAGCGACAGCCCGCGATACAAGGGCATGAAAGCTTGCATCCAGTCTTGCAGATCATGGGTGCGGACATCGGGGGACTTGAGCTGCCACGCAAAATAGGAGGGCATGTCGATCTGGCTGGTGCCGCCAGGGATGCTGAGTCGGCCGCGCAAGCTGGCCAGCCACTCGTTGTCACGCAGCCCCTGTCCAATGCGACCCACGCCGCCAAGTTCGGTGGTGGTATTGTGAATCTCGGCCAGCATGGCATCCAGCGCCTGCTTGTCGACACCCGGATGACGCGACAGGTTGCTCAGCACACCGCGATGCCGTTCAAGGTCCTGCAATACCGCACCACGCAAGTCACTGCGGTCGCAGATATCGAGCAGATCAAAAAGCGTGGCGACCGCGATCTGGTGATGGTGGGCGTCGGACCCCTTGGCAAAAAAGAACAGGCGGTCGAACAAGTACTCGACGCGTAAAAGGGCCCTGATACGTTCGTGGCATGGATATTCGTAAAGAATCACGCGACAAAAACCTTTCAGTATCGATCAGCAGGTGGCCAGCAAGGACTGAGGGCCTTATTGCCCGCACCATTGACGGTGCAAGTGCCTTGCCTGCTGCTCCAGCATGCTGATCGTTGTTTGCGCACCATTATGGATGACGTCATCGGCGGCGGCAAGCCGCTGTTGCCGTGACGCCTGAACTGACATGATACGCTCTATCGTATCCAGCGTCAGCCCACTGCGCGTCTGGACACGGGCAATTTGGGTGTCGGGATCGCAATCCACGACGCAGATGCGGTCCACCCGATCGCGCCAGTGTCCCGACTCGATCAATAGCGGCACCACAAAGACCACGTAACAGCCGTCGGCCTTGTCTGACAGGGCTTGCGCCTGTGCGGTGATCAGCGGATGAAGAATGCCCTCCAGCTGCAACCTGACTGACGGATCACGAAAGGCCGCCTCACGCATGGCTGCCCGATCCATGGCACCGCTTGCGCCGATGACGGACGCACCAAACCGCTCCTGGACAAGGGGAATGGCCTGGCCACCGGTCGCTGTCAGGGCACGGGCAATTTCATCGGTATCAATGACAGAGGCGCCCCATTTTGCAAGAAAGTTGGCAACCTGCGTCTTCCCGGAGCCAATGCCCCCTGTCAAACCAATCTTGAGCATGATGAAAACACCTGATTCGAGGTGTGCAACAAGCTAGCGCACTGGCCACATCAGCCACACGATTGCGCTGCCGGACAAAAAAGGGCCGAATGGACAGACACGATGCAAGGCCAAGCCACGGTAACGAATGCCAGCCCACACAATGGCACCGAGACAAGCAAGCAACAATACATGCAGGACATCGTGGGGGCCTGTCCAGGCACCGATTCCTGCCAACAATTTAACATCTCCGTAGCCCAGTGCATCGTGCTGGCGCCACCACAGCCACGCCCCACGCATGGCCGCAGGCACAGCATAGCCGACAACCACCCCGGCAAAGGCCGGTGCAAGCGCTTCAGCACCATGCACCCAGGCAAAAGCCAGGCCCGCCCACATGACCGGCTGCGTCAGGGCGTCTGGCAAGAGACCGGTACGGATATCAATGCTTCCCAACCACAACAAGACCAAGCTCACAGCGAGGATGGCCAGCGCTTCGGCAAGGGCACGATTGCTCAACATAACCGCTGTGCCCAGCGCTGCACCAGCCCAGAACCCGGGCATTGACAATGCGCGGACCCACTGACGCCACCGAAACCTTATAATACTGGGAACCATTACACGGCTGGCCCTCATCCATGCCCGAAACAGTGTCGTACCATCCGGGCAGGCACCCGCGTCCAGCAGGCGCGCATAGTATCTGGCTGCCATCACGCCCCAGCATGCTGTCAGTGCAGCCATCCCTGTCAGGGCGACGGCTGCCAACCACCACAGGAAAGTATTATGTTGCACCTGTTTTTCCTTGCTCAAGATTCTGATGTGCCCCTGGCGCGCACATTGCACTGCAACGTCTCGAATGCATGGCGATTGCTGGGCGCTTGCCTGGCACTGGTGATATTGGCCGGCTGTGCATCGGATTACGACACCAGCCGGTATCATCGCTCCAGAGAAAACACGCAATCTGATGCACACCGGCAGGCCCAGGGCAAACGAGGCTCCATGGCACCCGCCCAGCTGCAGATTGGCTTTGGCGATTCTGACAGAGAAAGAGAGGCCCAGGACGCTGAAACATCGGAGGCTGCCGAGGCAACCGCATTGTCGGATGGCGCAGATACTTCAGCAGTGCCCCGGCCATTGCGCCAGGCCAAGACGTTTCTGGGTACCATGCCCTGCCTGACTGCTGACCACGATTGCCCGGCTTCACGCGTTACGCTGACCTTTTCCCCCGGTGGCGAGTGGCGCGCCCGATCTGAAATCCTGAGCGAATCCAGCCAGGGCGAGCCCCTGGCACAGCAGGGCTGCTGGGAAGTGGTGAGTCGTGAACCATTGCGGATTATCCTGCGAACCGTGAACGACAGCACCCGTGCCGCGCTGGAATTTGTGAATGACAGCCTGCTGCGTGTTCATCGCTTCAACGAGGTAGCCCCGCAGCTGAATTATCATCTGACACGACAGCCCGACGTTGACCCCATCAATGAACTGGTGAACGAACCGGCCCTGCGCTGTCGCGACCACTGAGCGGCCAGGTCATGTGGCACGTCAGGACGATGGTGCCAGACAAAATTGGTGAGCTCGACGGCGTTTCTGAGCCCCAGCTTGCGAAAGATGCGGGTGCGATGCAACTCTACGGTACGCAATGAAATACCCAATTCAGCCCCGATGAGCTTGTTGGGCAAGCCTGCGGTAATGCAGCCTGTAACTTCGCGCTCGCGTGGTGTCAACTTGGAAAACGGGCAGGCTGCCCGCCTGGTGTCTGCTGTCATCTTTGCCTCTTGCTTGCCATGGTTAACTGCATTTTTGCAGAAATGAAGCAAGCAGGTAAGCTGGCAAATCTACGAGGTTTCAGACTTCCAGGTTGTCAATCAGGCGGGTGTTGCCCAAGTGCGCTGCCGCCAGAATAACCAGCGGTTCACCCTGCTCAACTTCTTCCGGGGAAGGCCGCAAGAGATCACGCTGACGCCGCAACGAGAAGTAATCAACCTCCCAGCCCCTGTCGGAAAGCGCCTTGTGGCCCCAGGCCTCCAGCCCCGACTCGTCAAGCTTGCCCTGCAGTACCTGCTCGCGGGCGTACTGCAAGGCGCGGTACAGGAAAGCCGCCTCCGCTCTCTCTTCGGTGCTCAGGAAACGATTTCTGGATGACAGGGCCAACCCGTGTTCATCACGCACGGTCTCGTGCGCCTTGATCTCGACGGGCAACTGGAACTGTCGGCACATGTTCCGGACGACCATGAGCTGCTGGTAGTCTTTTTTTCCGAATACCGCCACCTGCGGCTGTACGCAGGAAAACAGCTTGAGCACCACGGTGCTCACGCCCGTAAAGAAACCGGGACGGAATTCGCCCTCGAGAATCCCGCCGAGATCCGCCGGCGGCTGGATCTGGAAGTTCTGCGGTTCGGGGTACATTTCGCGCTCATTGGGCGCGAACAAGACATAGACGTCCCGGGCAGCCTCGAGCTTTTCAATATCGCTTTCCAGGGTACGGGGATACTGGTTGAAGTCTTCGTCGGGACCAAACTGCAGCCGATTGACAAAAATGCTTGCCACCACCGGGTCCCCGTACTGGCGCGCCATTTTCATGAGTGCCAGGTGGGCCGGGTGCAGGTTGCCCATGGTGGGCACAAAGGCCACCCTGAGTTGACCACGCAACTGATCACGCAGCTCTTCTATGGTGTGCACGACTTTCAACTAGGCTCTCCGTTGCAGGTCTGTGTAATGTCAGGCCGCTTCCTGTGCCAGGGACCGACGAATATAAATGGCTGCATAGGGCTGGGCCTGGGTAATATGGACCAGCCGCTCGCGTGCCAGCTCGAGCAAGGCAAGAAAGTGAACGACCACTACAGCCACCGCAGCGCGGGCATCAAGGTGTTCCGCAAAAAGCTCGGAGAATGCCTTGAATTCGCCATCAGCAAGCTGTCGCAATATCTGGCTCATGTGGGCACGGACAGACAGCTGTTCCTGGGTGACCTGATGACTGGCGTGGTAGCGCGCCCGCTGCAAGATGCCTTGCCACGCTTGCTGCAGGTCGGCCGTCGTTACCTGAGGGAGCGCTTCCATGGTGGTTTCCATGATCGTAGCGCGCGCCAGCAGGAAATCACGCCCCGCCCGCGGCAGGCTGTCGAGGTGGCTGGCGGCCTCCTTGATTTTTTCGTAGGCCAGCAAGCGGCGCACCAGTTCGGCACGCGGGTCCTCCGGCTCGTCTTCGGTTTCCGACTTTCTGGCAGGCAGGAGCATGCGTGACTTGATTTCGATCAGCAATGCGGCCATCAGCAGGTATTCGCCGGCCAGTTCGAGATTCTGCGAACGTAGCTGACGAATATAGGCCAGGTATTGCGCAGTGACTTCGGCCATGGGGATATCCAGCACATTGAAGTTCTGCTGACGGATCAGATAGAGAAGGAGATCCAGCGGCCCCTCGAAGGCCTCCAGAAAGACCTCCAGGGCGTCAGGAGGAATGTAGAGGTCTTGGGGAACCGAGAAAAATGGCTCCCCGTAAAGGCGCGCCCGGGCTGCCGGTTCAGTCAATGGGATAATACACGTAGGGCGGCTGGGCAACCCTGGCCGCACGGAAGCCATCAAGCTGTTCCTGGTTGATGTGCTTGTCCCAGAAAATATGCCGGCCTGCGCGCTGACGCGCTTCGGTGTCCGGGTGTTCTTCTTTATATGACTTCAGAAACTGGGTAATATCGGATTCGTAATTTTTGGCCATGGCGCACGCAAGCAGGGCAGATACAAAGATACTGTCAGACCCGGCAAGTGTACCGCACCGCCCCCGAATCGACCACTTCACCTAACGGGTCAGACCTCCGATGAGCAACACATCCCCAAGAACCTCACCCCCAATAACACTCAGCATTGCGGGTGTTGATCCTTCCGGCGGCGCCGGCATACTGGCCGACACCAAGGCCATGAGCGCACTGGGCGCCTATGCCATGGCCGTCGCGGCAGCACTGACGGCCCAGAACACTCGGGGCGTCACCGGCATCCATGCCTTGCCCCCCAAGTTCGTCACACAACAGATCGACACCATTTTTGATGACATTCGCGTTGATGCGGTCAAGATTGGCATGCTGGGCCAGGAAGCCATCACCCACGTCGTGGCCGACCGGATGGCCCACTGGAAACCGGCCCATCTTGTCCTGGATCCCGTCATGATTGCCAAGGGCGGCGATCATCTGCTTGAAGATTCTGCCGTCCATGCCCTGCGCGAGAGCCTGGTCCCACTGGCCACCCTGATTACCCCCAACCTTCCTGAAGCAGGCGTCCTGCTGGATGCGCGGCCGGTGGAAACACTCAAGGAAATGCGACGCACTGCCGAGCGGCTGCGCCGACTCCTGAGCGACGACGACAACCGCTGGGTGTTTCTGAAAGGCGGGCACCTGCCCGGCAACGAGACCATAGATGTCCTGCATGATGGGGATCGTCTCATTGAGCTTCCGGGTACGCGCATTCCCACCCGCAATACCCATGGTACCGGCTGCACGCTGTCTGCTGCGCTGGCAGCCCTGCTGCCGCGCGTTCCCGATGTGCCCGAAGCGGCCCGTCAGGCCAAGGCCTATCTGGTGGAGGCAATAAGACAGGCCGATACCCTGGGCGTGGGATCCGGCCACGGCCCGGTGCATCATTTTCACGCCTGGTGGCCAGCGGCCTCCTGACGCAAAAACGCTGCGACGCACGCTACAATAAGCTACCCAATTCAGTTGACACTGCCATGAACGTTACTGCTATTTCTGAAGTCGAACAGGCTCGATTCAATATGGTCGAGCAGCAAATCCGGCCGTGGTCGGTTCTTGATTCTGCCGTCCTGCAAGTCCTTTTTGATGTTCCACGGGAACACTTCACGCCACCCTCCATGAAGAGTCTGGCGTTCTCGGACATAGAAATCCCGCTGATCATCGACTCGGTGGATACTAACGAGGTCATGCTGACCCCCAAGGTAGAGGCGCGTCTTGCCCAGGAACTCCTCCTGCAGCCCACCGACTGCGTATTGGAAATCGGCACGGGCTCCGGATATCAGGCCGCCCTGCTGGCCAGTCTGGCCCAGGAGGTCACCAGTATCGAGGTCGACAGCCGCATTGCTGCATTTGGCGAGGCCAACCTGCAGCGCGAACAGGTCAGCAATGTCCGGGTCGAAATTGGCGACGGCCACGCCGGCTGGGGCAGTGCCGAATACGATGCCATTCTGGCCACGGGATCACTGCCAGTCATCCCTGATGGCCTGAAATACCAGCTCGCCATT
>DATGUI010000190.1:0-6554 GCA_035301405.1 Burkholderiaceae bacterium | reverse complement strand
AGCCTGGACACCAGACACGACGCACGATTCGAACAACTCGTCCGGCTGGGCAGTGAAGAACTTGAGAAGGGGTATGCTGGTGTCTAATCTGATCAATCGTCTTACCACACCAAACGGCCTGTTTGATCGGGCATGGCCGCCGGTTCTGATGTTCATTATCCTGGCAGGCAGCTGGGAAGGCCTGGTTCGTTTATTGGACGTTCCAGTCTATGTGCTGCCGGCGCCCCGGGATATCTACCTTGCCATCATCAAAAGCCCGGGCACACTGCTCTGGCATTCAGGTATCACCCTGTTTGAAGCAGTGGCCGGTTTCATCATCGGCTCATTCCTGGGTGCCATCCTGGGAACAGTGTTTGCCTATTCAAAAATTCTGGCACGTGGCTTTCTGCCTTACATCATTGCCGCCAACACTATTCCCGTCGTCGCGATTGCGCCAATCATCATCATCTGGTTCGGACACGGACTGGCCTCCAAGATCGCCGTCACAACGTTTCTATCGTTTTTCCCGCTCGCGCTCAACATGATGAAAGGGCTGCAATCATATGATCGCACCGTCATGGATGTCTTTCACATTTCAGCGGCTACCGAATGGCAGCGGTTTTTCAAAATGCGGCTGCCAAGTGCCATTCCCTATGTATTCGTGGGCCTGAAGCTGAACGTAACGTTTTCGGTGATTGGCGCCATCATCGCGGAGTTCGTGCAGTCAGACAAGGGAATGGGTTTCCTCATCATGACAGCGTACCGTACCCTCGCCATGCCACGCCTATGGGCAACCATGCTGATGTCAGCCCTGATTGGAATCATATTTTTTCTGATCGTTGCCTGGATCGAACGTGCCTTTGTGCGCTGGCACGCTTCATCACAAGACGATTTCTGACAACAACGCACAATTCAACAAGGAGACATTCACAATGAAAACAAGGACCAAAACCCTATTGGCAGGCTTGAGTCTGAGCATGTTCGCGCTAGGAGCATCAGCGGATTCCCTTCGCCTGGAGTGGTTCATGCAGGGGCAGTTTGCCGGACCCATCGTCGCCCACGACAAAGGCTATTACAAGGAAGCAGGCATCGACATGACTTTGCGACCTGCAGGCCCGGACATCAAACCTGCAGTCATGGTTGCCACGGGCGCAGACACATTCGGACTGGGCCATCCCAACCAGGTCATTTCGGCGCGATCCAACGGTGCCCCCTTGGTCATGATTTCGCAATATGGACAAAAGAGCGCCTCCACATATATTGCACGCAAGGAAACGGGGATCAAGTCCATAGAAGACATGCCTGGCCATAGTGTGGGCTTATGGTTTGGTGGTGATGAACAAGAGTTCATGGCCATGCTGAATCGCGCCGGCATCAAGCAGTCAGACGTCAAGATCATCAGTCAAGGTTACGACATTGTCAGCTGGATGAACAAGGATTACGACGTAATGCAGGCAGCACGCTACAACGAACTGCTGCAGGTGTATCGCCAGGGCATCAGCAAGGACGACCTCGTCTTTCTTGAGCCAGAACCTCAAGACACAATTGTCAGCAACGGGCTGTTCACAACCGAAAAACAGATAAAAGAGCGCCCTGAAGCCGTCAAGGCCGTGGTCGAGGCCACTTTGCGTGGCTGGCAGGATGCGATTGCCAACCCTCAGGAAGCGGCCAAAATAATCGTCAAATACAACACCGAGCTTGATATCGATGAACAGACTGAACAGATCCAAGCCATGGGTGAAATGTTCTGTGCCGGACCCACACTCGACGATGAGTTCGGCAAGTCCCGGCTGGAAAATTACGAAGTGGCACAGCGGATTCTTATTGACAGCGAGCTTATTGACCAGGAAATCGACCTGCCCCAGGCATTTACCAATGATTTCTGGGAAGAGGCGTCGGCCGATTACAAAAGCATCGCGTGCAAGAACTGAAACATTCCCATTGAGCAACTAGGCAGCTGAATCATGACACCTGTACACATAAGACTTCTATGGCACAAGCAGGCACAATTTGCCGGATACCTTCTGGCCGAAACACTTGGTCTTGCCCGCCAGCATGGAGTCGAAATCGTCTGTGAAGGTCTGGACTTCAACTGCAAACACGTGGCGTCCATCCTGACGGGCGCCACGCCCATGGCAGTTGCCAGCCCCGCGCACATTCTTGAAAGCTCCGATCCCGAGGCGCTGCGCTGGATTTTGACCACTCAACAAGAAAGCCCACTGGTGTATCCCGTCAGAAAGGCAGACGGTATTCAAAGTCTGAAGGATCTTGCCGGACGCAAGGTAGGTGTCTGGCCTGGTCACGAAGATCTGGAATTGCGATGGATGCTTCACAAATCGGGCGTGCCGGCAAAGGCGGTCGATTGCATTGCCATGCCCGATACCGTGGCACCTTTCCTGGCCGGAGAAATCGACTCGGCACAAATGACCAACTATCACGAACTGCATGTGGTGAAAGAGTCACTGGGTGCTGATGCCATCGACATTTTTTCAGGCCGGGACATCGGCTGCTCGATACTGAAAGATGGTCTCGTCGTATCGACCGCTTACGCCAAGGAAAATCCCGACACAGTGCAGGCCGTTGTCAATGCCGTGCTGGAAGGATGGACCATCGCTCTGAATGAGCCGGAACGTGCTATTGCCGCCTGCATGGAAGCACGGCCGGATATCGACGAGAGCGAACACCGGCGCCAGTTGGCTGACATTCGCGCACTAACCCTGAGCGGCGCAACACGGGTACAGGGCCTGGGCTATCCCGACCCGGCACACTTGGAGCAAGCGGCCAGTGCCATTCAGGATGTTGAAGGCCGGTCTGCCGATATCCACAACGTTCTTGATCTGCGTTTCTGGCAACAAGCACCGGAATCATTCCGACAACGGGTCTGATAATGAGCGGCGAACTTCCAAAAACTGCAGACGCTGTGGTGGTCGGCGGTGGCATTGTGGGCGTCGCCGTAGCGCGTCAGCTTGCCCTTGATGGACTGCAACCCGTCCTGCTGGAAAGCGGTGCGTTTGGTGGTGCCGTAAGCGGTGCCAGCCTGGCATGCCTTGGCACCCATATGCATGACATCGACGAGCTTCCCGTGTTGGTCGAGACCTGCGCAATGTGGCAGGACTTGGCGGACCAGCTGGAAAATCCTTTCGAGTACAACCGTTGCGGGCAGCTGCGCTTCATCTTGAGAAAAGAGGACGTTGCGGTTGCCGAGCACTGGGTGGCCCGCGAACGGGCTTTCGGCCTGCCTCCTGAACTGCTTTCACCCCAAGAAGTTCAAGACATAGAACCCATGCTGACCGGCCCCATCTTTGGCGCCAGCTACTCACCTGGTGATGCGACAGTCAATCCGTTTCTGGCTGTACGTGAGCTGCTTGCCGATGGTCGGCGGCATGGCGTTACTGCCTTCCCATCCACACCGGCCATGCGTCTGCTTGATGATGGCAACGCCATCACCGGCATACAAACCCCCCGTGGTGATATTTCCGCGCCGCACGTGGTGCTTGCCGCCGGGCCATGGTCCGGAAGGCTGGCAGCCAGTGTCGGCATTCAGGTGCCCGTCAACGCCCGTCAAGCTCAATGCCTCGCTTCGACCCGGCAACAGCCTGCCTTGCGTACAGTGATTGGTGCGTGCGAATCCTCGGGTGGTGTTGAAAGCGGATATACGCAGATCCAGCAAGCCAAGAGCGGACAAATTCTCTTCAACACCGTGGTTGCCCCCGACGCAACACAACCTGACAGCAAAGACCACATCAACGAAGTGCCCCTGCGTTTTGTCCGTGACTCAATCCGTACCCTGAGTCTGCTCTTTCCCGGCCTCTCTGACATCCAGCTGCTGCGCTCCTGGGTGCGCTTCGAGGCTGTCAGCCCCGACGATCGCTTTCTCACAGGCGAGCTGGGCTTGCCAGGATTGTTGATTGCTGCGGGTGACAACGGATCCGGATTTTGCCGTGCGCCTTTCATGGCCAGACTGATCAGCCAGCTGATACGCGGCATGGATCCCGGTCCCTTGGCAAGGCTCTACGAACCTCAGCGCTTTGGAGAATTACCGTCATGACGGCATCTATCTCTATTCTGATCAATGGCGAGCCCGTATCCGCTGAACCCGGCGTGTCGCTGGGCAGCGTCATTCATGCGCGCCACAAAAGCTTCAGGACCAGCCCAAAGCTATCATGGCCACGCGGAATTTATTGCGGTATGGGCGTGTGCTTTGAATGCGTGATTACTGTTGATGGCAAGCCTGCCCGCGCATGCGTTACCCCTGTTCGCAACGGCATGTCAGTAGAGGTGCACTCATGACGGCAGAGCGTCTTGTCTGTGACGTCTTTGTGCTCGGTGCCGGTCCGGCTGGTATGGCCGCTGCCGCTGCTGCAAGAGAAAAGGGAGCCAGCGTGGTCTGTGCCGATCTGTTTGCACAAGCCGGTGGCCAATATCACATGCAACCTCCTTCGCCTGACAGCGTATTCAATCAGAGTGCGCAAGTTGTCCAAGGGCGCGCAGCAGAGCAGCAATGCCAAGAGCTGGGTGTTCGTTTTCTCACTCAGACGGAAGTGTTTTGGGCGGAGCCCGGCTTTACCGTTTTCGCCAATCAAATGGGCGAGGCCATGGTGATTGAAGCCGGGGCCATCGTGGTTGCCAGCGGTGCCATGGAGCGTGCCTTGCCCTTCAAAGGCTGGACACTGCCTGGTGTCATGACGGCCGGTGGAGCTCAGCGGCTGATCAAGTCCAACAACACCAGTCCCGGCAAAAACGTTGTTCTGGCCGGCAGCGGGCCCTTTCTTCTCGCCGTTGCCAACACATTCGGAACGGCTGGGCTAAAACTGCATTCATACATAGAGATGCAGGCTCCACGCCTTTCGGCATTGTCGCTTTTAGTCAACAACCCCGGCAGAATCAGGGAGGCTATCGGCCTGGTGCGAGGCTTGCGCCGGTCTGGAGCCAAAGTGCTTACCCGCCATCAAGTCATTGAGGCAATCGGCACTGACCGTCTGGAAGCTGTGCGCATTGCACCGCTGGACGCTAGCGGCCGCCCATGCATGCAGGAGGCCTGCACAATCGAAGGTGTCGACACACTTTGTGTCGGGTACGGATTTCAGCCCGTGATCGACCTCACCAGCCTGCTGCGTGCTGAGCATCAGTTTGATAACGCATTGGGTGGATGGATATGTCGCGTGGACCGGGCCCAGGCCACCACAGTCAAAGGCCTGTTTGCGGCAGGAGAGACCACCGGCATCGGTGGCTCGGTACCTGCGCGCCTGAGTGGCAGGATAGCAGGGATTCATGCGGCCCAAGCCACCGCTCGCTCGTCGGACAACACCGAACTTGTCCAGCTATACAAGAAGCTTGATCACGCCAGGCGTTTCGCTGCAGGACTGGCTGAGTTGTTTCCATTTCCCTCCTGCCTGGTGGATCAGCTTGACGCCACGGAAATCCTGTGTCGCTGCGAGGATGTCGCCGTTGCTGACATTGAAGATGCCATCACTGAAGGCGCTGCTGATGTCTTCAGCGTGAAGATGTGGACACGGGCTGGCATGGGACCTTGTCAGGGCCGTATTTGCGGTGCTGCCCTATCCGCACTGATTGCACGACGGCTGAACAGATCAACATCGGACAGCGGCTTCAATCGTCTGCACATGCCCTTGCGACCTGTGCCACTGAAGGTGGTCGACGATGCCCTGTCAGTCGCACTGGAAACAACGCCTTCGAACAATCAATCCACAACACATCATTTCAAAACTGAGTAACAGGAGACCTACATGAAATTGGACCTCAACGGCAAGACTGCGCTGATTACCGGTGCTTCAAAAGGAATCGGACTGGCGCTTGCACATGTCCTTGCCGAGGAAGGCTGCCACCTGCATCTGGCGGCACGCAGCAAAGATGCCATGAATGCGGCAAAACAAGAAATCGAATCGCAGCATGATGTAAATGTGACCGTTCATGCTCTTGATCTGTCGCTTACCGAGACAATGGAAAAACTGGCGCAAGACGTCGGCAACATTGACATTCTCGTCAATAACGCTGGCGATATACCCGCCGGATCCCTTGACATTGTTGATGATGAGGCATGGCGCAAAGGATTTGATCTGAAGGTGTTCGGTTATATCACCTTGTCGCGTGCCTTTTACAGGCAGATGAAAGATCGCGACGGCGTCATTATTAATGTTATTGGCAACTCTGGAGAAAACTGGGATGCCAGCTACATTGCCGGCAGCACCGGCAACGCCGCACTGATGTCTTTCACCAAGGCACTTGGCGGAACCAGTCTTGATGATGGCATACGGGTGGTGGGCGTCAACCCGGGCCCTGTGGCTACCGATCGCATGTTGAAGATCATGAGACGAAAAGCCATTGACATGCTGGGCGACGAAGAACGTTGGGAAGAGCTCTTTGACAAGTACCCAGGAAAGCGCCCGGCAACCGCCAGAGAAGTGGCAGACCTTTGCGCGTTCCTTGCCTCACCTCGTGCCGGATACATTACCGGCACCATCGTCACGATTGACGGTGGCATTGCCGCTCGTGGTTCGGTTATCTGAACCTTTCGTGCCTGCCTTGCAGCAGCGCAAAACCTTTGGTTTCAGGAT
>DATGUI010000189.1:0-2952 GCA_035301405.1 Burkholderiaceae bacterium | reverse complement strand
ATTTTGATGACCGCCCGGACAGCACCGATCCCTGGCTGCTTGTACTGCACAATATCAGCCTGCCGCCGGGCGAGTTCGGTGGCCCGGAGATTATCGACTTTTTTCAGAATCGGCTGGATTACAATCGCCATCCCTGGTTGCAACGACTGAAAGGCGTGCGCGTTTCCGCACACTTTCTGATCCGGCGTGATGGCCAGGCAGTGCAGTTTGTATCCACCGTGCAGCGCGCCTGGCACGCGGGCGTATCTGCGTTTGCCGGGCGCACACAATGCAATGACTTTTCCATTGGCATCGAGATTGAAGGCACCGACACCCTGGCCTACACCGATGCACAATACACCACCCTGAACGCCCTTTCTGCCGCAATCCGGGAGCGCCATCCCATCGTGGCCGTGCGCGGGCACGAACACATTGCACCTGAACGCAAGACCGACCCGGGCCCGTCATTTGACTGGGCCCGGTTTGCTGCAGAGGGTGGCTGGCCGGCAGATACTTTGCCGGCCTGACCGCAGAAAGCAGCATCCCTGCCTGGCTTCATTCAGGCAGGGAGCGGATGGGTGTGTGTGGCTGGCCGCTGATTATCCGCCAAGCAGCAAGCTGTTCATGCGCTTGACGAAAGCTGCCGGATCTTTCAGGCTGGCGCCTTCAGACAACAGGGCCTGATCAAGCAGCACCTCGGCCCAGTCGGCAAACTCATTGTCTGACGCCTCCTGAACCCGTGCAATAAAGGCATGGTCGGGATTGATTTCAAGAATGGGCTTGACCTGAGGAGCCGTCTGTCCGGCCGCCTCCAGCATGCGCACCATGTGCGGGCTGAGCTCATGCTCGTCCACCACCACACAGGCTGGCGAATCAACCAGACGCCCGGTTACACGCACTTCCTTGACACGATCGTCCAGCGTTTCCTTCAGACGCTCGACAAGCGGCTTGAGGTTTTCAGCCACTTCCGCCTGATGCTTCTTCTCTTCTTCATCGGCCAGTTCCTCAAGATCCAGACCGCCCTTGGCAATGGAGGTAAACGCCTTCTCTTCGTAATCACGCAGATAAGACATCATCCACTCATCGACACGGTCGGACATGAGCAGGACTTCCAGCCCCTTCTTGCGGAAAATTTCAAGGTGCGGACTGTTGCTCGCAGCCTCCCAGGAGTCCGCCGTCACATAATAGATCTTGTCCTGCCCTTCCTTCATGCGGCCAATGTAGTCGTCCAGCGAAACCTCTTGCGCGGCACCGTCATGATGAGTTGAGGAAAATCGCAGCAACTTGGCAATGCGTGCCTGATTGCCCATGTCTTCGCCAATGCCTTCCTTGAGCACTTGGCCAAACTGCTCCCAGAACTCCCGATACTTGTCGGCGTCATTGTCTGCCATGGTCTCCAGCAGACTGAGAATGCGCTTGGCCGAGCCCTCACGAATGGCACGGACATCACGGCTTTCCTGGAGGATTTCCCGCGACACGTTGAGTGGCAGGTCACTGCTGTCGATCACACCCCGCACAAAACGCAGGTAGGCCGGCAGCAGTTGCTCGGCATCGTCCATGATGAAGACGCGTTTGACATACAGCTTGAGGCCCCGGCGGACATCGCGATCCCAGAGATCCATGGGTGCACGCTTGGGTATGAAAAGCAGTTGCGTGTATTCCGTGCGCCCCTCGACCCGGTTGTGGGTCCAGGTCAGTGGATCTTCAAAATCATGCGCCACATGCTTGTAGAACTCTTTGTACTGATCGTCAGTAATATCCTGCCGCGCCCGGGTCCATAGTGCACTGGCCTGGTTGACGGACTCCCATTCGTCCGTCTTCTTCATTTCCGAAGTCTCTTCATCCCATTCTTCTTTCAGCATCTGAACAGGCAAAGAGATGTGATCGGAGTAGCGCCTCAGGATTTCGCGCAGCTTCCAGCCACTGAGGAGCTCGTCTTCATCTTCACGCAAGGTCAGCGTGATGCTTGTGCCACGCTCGGCCTTTTCCACTGACGCAATGGAGAATTCTCCCTGACCGTCGCTTTCCCACAGCACGGCGTCGGTTTCCGACAGACCGGCACGCCGCGTGAGCACGGACACCTTGCTGGCAACAATGAACGAGGAATAAAACCCGACCCCAAACTGACCGATAAGCTGCGCATCCTTTTGATGATCGCCAGTCAGCTGCGAGAAAAACTCCCTGGTGCCGGAACGGGCAATGGTGCCCAGATTATCAATGACTTCTTCGCGCGACATGCCGATGCCATTGTCCGAAATGGTGATGGTGCGGGCGTCTTTGTCAAAATCCACCTGAATGCGGAGGTCGGCATCACCATCAAACAGCTCGGGCTTGTCGATGGCCTCGAACCGGAGCTTGTCACAAGCATCAGAAGCGTTGGATACCAATTCGCGCAGGAAGATTTCCTTGTTGCTGTACAGCGAGTGAATCATCAGGTGCAGCAGCTGCTTGACTTCCGCCTGGAAGCCCAGTGTCTGCGCACCGTCGACAGAAGATTCAGATTGAGTCATGTCGAATCCATTTTGTGTGTGTTGATAGGACAGGATGCCCTGGCGGGCGTCATGTCTCGTGATGTGGGGATGGGTGGGGGATTTTCAAGGCGGGGCCGGATGCTGTGCTGCGGGATGGTGCGACAAGCTATGCGGGACGGGGAAAGTCAGCGTATAATGTTGCACTTTCCTGCCTGGTGCAAACTTCTTTGTTGCACCAACCCGTGCCCGGGTGGTGGAATTGGTAGACGCGTCGGACTCAAAAATAGGTACTTCTACCTATTAGTGGGGATCAAGAAACGTCTTCAAAGCCATACCAGGCAAGGGTTTGGAAGAATTTCAGGCTACTGAATTAAAACATCAGTTCTTGACTCAGGAGCCAACTAGGAGCCAGTAGCGATCATAGTGGCTCCTAGCAGGTAGTACTAAGTAGTAGTGTTGTAAACTGCTGTGCAATTTTGCCCGAGTGGTGGAATTGGTAGAC
>DATGUI010000188.1:0-2573 GCA_035301405.1 Burkholderiaceae bacterium | reverse complement strand
CGATCGAAGATATCATTGAATGTGCAGCCCACGCCGCGCATCAGCAACGCACCCAGGGAGAAGATGAACAGCCTGAAAAGTGTCGGCCAGCCATCGGCTGCCTGCACCAGGGCGGCCAGACACGGCAGCAATGTCAGCCAGGTACCGACCGGGCGATCGAGACGACACAAACGTGCATAGGGCCCCCAGGAGGCCGGCAACCAGCGCTGCACCCAGTCGTCATGGCGCATGTCTGACAGGTCGGGGATATCCGGATGGTAATCGGAGTCTGTCAGCCGGCTTGTATCCATACCCATGCTTGCATCAGGAAGTGATCAGTTTGTGAATTCGGGCCATCCCTAAAGGGTACTGCAAGTTTCATGGCACTGCACAGTTGCAATCAGGAAAGGATCAGGAGGGCTCGGGCGGCTTGCGGGCAGAATCGTCAATGGCAGCGTCCACATCAAGATGCCGGTCGCGGCGTACGATGCGACGCAGCCACAGATACAGCGACAACGAACATAACAGGGCCACAATAAACAGGGCAACCACAATCCATTGGCCGGTTGTCATCGTCTCCTCCTTGGGGATTGCCCGCACCAGTCGGGGCAATATAAACATACAATGGGCACAAAGTCATCATGCATCGCGTCGGACACAGACGTCAATAACAAGGGTAACAAGGGGCTTGCCTAATGCAACGATTACTGCGCCTGCTTGGAAGTATCAGCCTGAGCCTTCTCATCGCCTCGTGCGCCACACAGAAACCGGTAGGACCCGGTCAGTATCGCGTCGTCAAGGGCGATACGCTGACCAAAATTGCACGCCAGCATGGCCAAAGCGTCCAGTCCCTCATGAGCATGAATAAAATCATCAACCCCAACCACCTCAAGGTGGGTCAGGTACTGACTGTCCGCGGCAGTGGCGCGGCGGGTTCCGGGGCGGCGGCCTCACCGGCACCGGGGCAATCCGTATTGCCGCCGGCAGGCGGCTCCAGCGCATCCGTCGCTGCCCCGCGCCAGATCAAATTGATCTGGCCCCTGCAAGGAGAAAACCATCGCGGCACCTCGGCCTCCAACAGCCAGGGCGTGTACATACGAGCCAAGAAGGGCACCCCCGTCAAGGCAGCTGCGAGTGGCAAGGTGGTCTATGCTGGCTCAGGCCTGCGCGGCTACGGCAACATGCTCATCATCAATCATGACACCAATTTCCTGACGGTCTATGCCCACAACGACGAACTGCTGGTCAGTGATGGCACCAACGTCAAGCAGGGCGATGTGGTTGCCCGAGTGGGCAGCACCGGCACCCAGACTGATCAGCTCTACTTTGAACTCCGCTACGATGGCAAGCCGGTTGATGTTCGGCGTCACCTGCCCTGAGTTGCTGGCGGGTGTGGCCGGTCAATCGGCATTTTCCGGCCCACGAATACAGTGGCCACGACGGCACACAAGAAACCGATGGTCAGTCCATCCAGCCGCTCGCCCAGCAACGGGACCGCGGCCAGCAGGGTAATGAAAGGCTGCAGCAGCTGCACCTGGCTGACTCTTACCATGCCGCCCAGCGCCAGTCCGCGATACCAGACAAAAAACCCCAGCCACATTGAAAACAGTGCCACATAGGCCAGCCCTCCCCAGGCCTGCCAGCGTACGGGCGCCGTGGGCAATGACACCATGGCCACGGGCAGGGTCAGCGGCAGACTGACCACAAGCACCCAGCAAATGGCCTCGGGCGCGGGCCTGTCTTGGGACACGATGGTGCCACCCACATAACCAATGGCCGTGCTCAAAATGGCACAGAGCAGCAGGCCATCGGCGCCACTGAGCTGGCCGCCCCCCTTGGCGACGGCGTAGGCGATCACCAGCAGACAGCCAGACAGGGCACAGGCCCAGAAACCGGGCGACGGGCGCTGACGGAAGTAGATGGCGCCGGTGACGGCACTTGCCAGGGGAAGAATACCGGTAATGACGGCCGCATGCATGGCGTGAACGTCACGCAGGGCCATGCTCAGAAACAGGGGAAAACCCACCACGGTCCCGAGCGCGCAGATGACAATGGGCCACCAGTGCCGGCGCTCGGGCCACCGGGCCCGCCGCCATGTCAGGTAAAGAATGCTGAGCACGCCGGCAATGGCAGCACGGCCGGCCGTGACAAAAACCGGGGCCAGTTGCGGATCGCTGGCAGGCCCTACGGCCAGCCGGGTCATGGGCAAGGTAATGCCAAAGGCCACCACGCCCAGAAAACCCAGCCACAGGCCGCGGGTTTCGTCAGACAGCGCGAGCGGGCGCGATGCGGGGCCGGCCATGCAGGTCAGGAGGCGCCGGCGTCAGGCACGGCAATGCCCAGCTCGGCAAGAATGGCGTCGGTGTGCTCCCCCAGTGCCGGAATGGCATCCATGCGGGCGCGTTCCGGGCCCGCTATGCCTGGTGGCAACAGGGCCGGCAGCGGGCCGGCCGGGCTGTCGACCTGTGTCCAGCGGCCACGAGCCTGCAACTGCGGGTGATCCCAGAGTGCAGCCATGTCATTGACCCGGCCATTGGCAATCTTGGCAGCGTCCAGACGGGCCACGACTTCGTCTATGGTCAGCGATGCGAATG
>DATGUI010000187.1:0-3675 GCA_035301405.1 Burkholderiaceae bacterium | reverse complement strand
GCCGACAAGCGTGTCACCCGGTTGCAGAAAGGTTTCGAACCCCTGATAGGGAAGCGCCGCCTGGACACCACAGGCCGGCCCGCTGCGTCCTTCGAGCGAGACCAGTACGCCGTGATGATGACAAATATGCAGGGCGGGATGGCCCGCATTGGCCCAGTGCAGCTGACCCGTGTGCAGGTCGAGCACCCCGATGAAAAGGGTAACGAACATCATGTTGGGATTGTTGTCGGCCAGACGGGTGTTGACGCGTTCCATGATGCGGGCCGGGTGGGTGTCGTCTTCGGCGCAGGCGCGCAGCAGGGTGCAGGTCATGGCCATGAACAGGGCCGCCGGGACGCCCTTGTCGGAGACGTCGCCAATGGCAAAGCACAGGCGGCCATCGGGCAGGAGGAAGTAATCGTAGAGGTCGCCGCCCACTTCCTTGGCCGGCAGCATGGTGGCATGCAGTTCAATGTGCTCCAGTACGGACGGTGCCGGTCTGGCGGGCAACAGGCCCAGTTGAATGTCGCGCGCGATGTTGAGTTCACTTTCAAAGCGCTCACGGCGGGTGGTTTCTGCCAGCAGCGTGGCTACGTTTTCACGTAGCTGGGTGTCCATGTGGATGAAGGCAGCTGCCAGGCTGCCGACCTCGTCGTGGTGCAGTGCGGGCAGCTGCCGGATATGAGCCGGCAGTGCAGGAGCCTGGGTCAGGTCGCCTTCGGGCAGGCCGCGCACGAATTCCCCCAGGTTTTGCAAGGGCCGGGTAATGCGGGCCGACAGCAGCCAGGCAATGCCCAGCGCCAGCAGCAGGCCGGCCAGAAAAAGCAGCCCCAGGCGGTTGCGCAGCTCTGTGGCCGGCCGTGCCATTTCCTGACGGGGGACCGCCGCCACGATGGTCCATTTGAGTGGCTTGATGTAGGTGGTCTTGAGCAGCCAGTCTGGCCCGTGTCTGGCGGCGCGCCCGGGAGACCGCGCATGGAGCTGGTGGGGTACCCCGGCTGCTGCATCGCCTGTCTGCAGGACTTTCTGAAGATGTTGCTCGTCGTGATCAGTGATGTGGGCGCGCAGCAGCGAGCGGTGTGCCGAGGGCAGCGCACTGATCGGCAGGCCGTCGTGATCAGCAATGAATACAAAACCGTTGCCGGGCAAACGCAGCCTGGACAGCGTTTCGGCCAGCGCGGCTTCCATGCTGCGGCGCTGCCTGTCGAACTGGTCCACGATGGGCTGGGCACTGTCACTGATGGCCAGGACCCAGTCCCAGGGCGCAAAACGGGACAGAATGGCGTAGCGGAGGTCGGTGGCGGCCGTATCGTCGGGGCTGTGATAGATGACGAAGCTGTGGTCACCCGTGCCCAGTTCGCGATCAATGATCTCGGGAAAGGTTCGTCCCTTGATGTCGTGGTGGCGGGCCAGCGAGGTGCCCCGGCCATACAGGGGGCTGTCGGTCAGGACATGGGTGTTGTGGTCGAGTGCAACGGCCCGCCTGCCGGCGCCCAGATCGATGTCGGCCAGCCATTTCAATGCCTGCTCCCGGGCCTGATCGGCACTGAGCTTGCCCTGGCGCTCTTGTTCGTGATAGAGCTGCAGCACCGAAAGAATGAGGGCATTGTGCTGGATGAGAGGTTGCCGGGCCTGACGGGCGGTGTTGGCCTTTTCCCCCAGCAGGGCACCCCACCGTGCCAGGCTGTCGTCGGCCAGAAGCTTGAGGATGTTGTCAACGGCGCGCTGTTCGGACGTGCTGACCGTGGCCGTGACATCGCGCTGCGCCACCACCATGACGATGCTGGCGCCCAAGACCAGCAGGGCCACGACAAAGGCGAAGATCTTGCTGCGCAGGGACGTGAGGCGCATGGTGGACGGTTTCCTGATCGACGAACGTCACTGACAGGGATTGGTCAGTGTGAAGCATTGTAAATTATGATGTCAGATTATCCTATGGGTTCCTATGGGTGAATGCCTCGATGGAGCAGCAAAACAAGAGTCCCGCTTCCTCACGGCGCCATGTCTGGCAGATGGTGCTGGCCTGCCTGATGGTGCTTTTGCTGGCGCAGGCACTGGTGGGCGCACTGGGGTGGTCGGCCCTGAACCGTCTGGTTGCCGGCAATACGGCAGACCGCATCGAATTGTCGGTACGCAAGGCGGCAGACACCATCCAGGGGGGGCTGAACATGGGCAAGCCGCTGGCACAGTATTTTGGTGTCGAGCAGGTCCTTGAGTCGGTTCAGGACGATATCCCGGGTCTGACCAGTGCCCAGATCGTGCTGCCCGACAGCCAGGTGCTGGCAGAAACCGGTACCGCCATGGATGCTGGCCTGCTGATGGACGTCATCAATGGCCGCAGCCGTGCCGAGGGCCCGGTCCTGGAAGCCATGCCCTCCGGCTCGGTGCGTCGTATCGAGTCTCATCAGGTGCAGCTTGGCGTTCCCCTGGCGGAGCCAGACGCGCAGAGCAGGGGCGCGCTGGTGGTCAGCGTGGACCTTGCCGATGCCGCCAGCGGTTCCCGGCTGTTGCACAGCAGCATGGTCATGCTGGTGATCACGCTGGCGGCTGCGGTGGCTCTGGTGTTGTTGTTGCGCTATGGCCTGTCCGCCGTGCCGCCCGCTTACCGTGCGCGCTGGCAACGCCTGATCCCGGTGGCCGTGTTGCTGCTGGCCCAGACGGCGGTGGCCGTGCACACCACACAGACATTCCGGAACCAGTGGCTTGACGTGGCCAATGAGAATGCCCGGACACTGGCTGCCGGTGTGCAATCCGATCTTCACAAGGTTCTGTCGTACGGGATTGCCTTCGACCGGATTGTAGGCGTGGATGATTATCTGCATCGCGTCGTGGCGTCCTTTCCTGTTATCGAGCGGATGCGGGTGGTGCGGCCCGATGGCGACCTGATTGCGCACAGCGACCGTACACCGGGCGAGGATGACTTTTCTCTCGCTCTGTCCCGGGGCGACGAGGTCGTGGCCCGGCTTGGGGTCAGGTTAGACGGTCAGGCGCTGCAAGCGGGCGTCTGGAGCCGGATCATTGATGCGGCCACCGTTGGTCTGATTGCCGTGATTGCCGCCATGGAGTTGCTTGGCTTGCTGGAATTGGCGGGTCGCGAAGGGTGGCTGCAGGGCATGCGCCGATGGCATGATCGCCGCCTGGCTGGCAGGGCTTTGCCGCCCGAGCTGGCACGATACGCCATGTTTGGCCTGTTGTTTGCCTGGTCGCTGCCGTTGGGGTTCATGCCCTTGTACGCACGTTCTCTGGTGGTATCGCCGACTTCATCGTCAGTCATGCAGTTTCTGATGGCCTTGCCCATTGTGGTCGAGATGGCAGCCGGTCTGATGGCCGCGCTGCTGGCAGGGCGCCTGACCGATCGGCATGGCTGGCCCCGGCCGGTATTGTGGGGCTTTTTCCTGTCTGTGGCGGGCAGTCTGGCCTGTGCCTGGGCAGATACCTTGCATGGTCTGGCCACAGCACGCGCGCTGGTTGGCGTGGGTTATGGCCTGGCCTGGATGGGGTTGCAGGGTCTGGTGGTGCTCAATAGCCCGGCAAAGGGACGCGGTCACCAGATGTCCAATCTCATTGCCGGGCTGTTTGCCGGCTACCTGTCGGGGGCGGCAGTGGGCGCCATGCTGATGCAACAGGTGGGTGCAAAAGCCGTTTTTGTTCTGGGGGCCGTGCTCTTCCTTTTGCCGGCACTTGCCGTATCCGTGC
>DATGUI010000186.1:0-3494 GCA_035301405.1 Burkholderiaceae bacterium | reverse complement strand
CAGGCGGAACCGCCAGCAGCAGCTTGTCGGTGCTGTAGTAAATAACGTCCAGGCCCGGCTTCTTGACTGGCCCGGCAATCAGGCCCAGATCGGCCGAGCCATCCAGAACCCCGCGAATGATGTCGCGCGACAGTCGTTCTTGCAGATCCACCGTGATGCCGGGGTGTTCGGACAGCAGCTCGGCCAGCAGCGTGGGTAAAAACTCGGTCACCACCGTGGTGTTGGCAAAGATTCTGACATGCCCGACCAGCTGGTTCTGGTAGACCGAGAATTCGCTCTTGAGATGAGCGACCTGCCTGAGAATATCGCGGGCATGGGCGAGCAGCTTGACGCCGGAAGGAGTCAGCATGACACCACGGCTGTCCCGATAGAAAAGTTTGGTGCCCAGTTGCTCCTCCAGTGCCTTGATGCGGGCGCTGACGGCGGCTGGCGACAGGTGCGCCCGGCGCGCGCCTCTAGTCAGACTGGGTGCCTCGGCAACATGGATGAAGACGGTCAGATCCGATAGATCAAAATGCATGGAGCATGCTCCTGTGGGCTTTTAGCGTTCGGTTTGGCTGAACGCAGGTCACGAAAACTAAAGATTCCCCGAACGGTCTTGGCAGAGTAGCATAGTCACCACTTGAAAAATCATTGCTTGATCTAACGCAGGGTACGGTTTATTCAGGGGCACTGAAAAATACGCTCTGCCAACAGGAAGTGGGAATGAAAATTATTGATTCGGACGTGCACCCTTGGGTGCCCGGCGATATTGAAGGCCTCAAGCCGTACATGAGCAAGAGCTGGCAGATGCGGTTCGACGGCAACCGGGCAGTCTTGCCTGATCATCCACTGCGCCCGCCCCTGGCTGGGGCAACCTCCATTCGGCGTGATGCGACCACCCCCAGTGGCGGAGTGGGAGGATCCGACCCCCAGTTCCTTATCGAAGATCACCTGGACAAGATAAATATTGAATATGCCATCCTGTCTTCCATTCAGGCTGGCAAGTTGGTGGCTTACCCCAATACGGGCGAGGCAACCACGCTGGCGCGCGCCTTCAATGATTATTTCATTGACAAGTGGCTGAGTGTAGACAATCGCTATCGACTGGCCATGTGTGTGGCCGTGCAAGATCCCATGGCTGCGGCCAAAGAAATCCACCGGATTGGCAGTCGTGAGGACGTCGTGGCCGTCTACATGCCGCTGGTCAACATCTTGCTGGGCAATTGTCATTACTACCCCATTTACGAGGCAGCGCAAGAGTATGGTCTGCCCATTCTTCTGCATCCAACGGGTACTGAAGGGGCTTTTCAGACCAGCGCGGCATTTGCTGGCGGGGTGCCCAGTACCTACATCGAGCGCCATTCCAGCTTTCCGCAAATTGCCATGGGCAACCTGGCCAGCCTGATGTTTGAGGGGGTGTTTGTTCGCTTCCCCGGGCTGAAGTTTCTTCTGGCCGAGTTCGGCTTTGGCTGGATACCGCATGTCATGCGGCGCTTTGATCAAAACTGGCGGCAGTTTCGCAGAGAAGTCCCCTGGCTGGAGAAGCCGCCCAGCGCCTATCTGCTGGAGCACGTCCGTTTCACCAGTCAGCCGGTTGAAGAGCCCGAGAAAGAAGAGTATTTGATGCAGATTCTGGAAATGATGCACGCTGAAAAAACCTTGTTGTTCAGCACCGATTATCCCCACTGGGATACGGATTACCCCCAAACCACCTTGCAGAAACTGCCACCCGATATGCGCCAGCGCATTTTCTATGACAATGCTGCGGAGCTGTTCAATCTGCAGTCGGCCACGGTTTCGGGAGCCAGTCATGGAGCATAAGGTAGGACGGCTGGACGAGTTTCAGGACGGGCAGGCCAGGTTGGTGGATGTGGCTGGCCGGCAGATAGGCATCATCAAGAAGGGTGACGAGGTCTTTGCACTGAGAAACCTTTGTCCCCACAAACGTGCCCCGCTGATTCGCGGCACGGTAGAGGGTACCATGTTGCCCACGCCTTGCGCTGGCGAGCTGAATTACGGTATGGAAAATGAAATCATCAAATGCCCCTGGCATGGCTGGGAGTTCGATATAAAAACCGGCGAGTGCCTGTTTGGCGTCAGCAACAAGCGCGTTCGTACCTATCCCGTTTCCATACGGGAAGGCGATGTGTATGTCAGTATTTGAGTGGATCACGAAATGACACAAAGAAAGACTTCAGAAAAGTTCGAGCGCGGCCTCAAGATGCGTCGTGAGGTGCTGGGTGACGAATATGTCGATAAGGCAATCGACAATGCTACTGATTACAACTGGCCCATGCAGGAGTTTGTGACTGAGTACTGCTGGGATGAGATCTGGAATCGACCCGGCCTGACCCGCAAGGAGCGGTCATTGCTGAATCTCGGCATGATTTCTGCCATGGGGCGTACCCACGAGCTCACCGCCCATGTCCGGGGCGCCATCAACAATGGCTGGACACGAGAAGAATTGCGCGAGGTGTTTTTGCAGGTGGCGGTCTATTGCGGCGTGCCTGCTGGCATTGACAGCTTTCGGACGGCGCAGGAAGTGTTCCGGAAGATGGACGAAGAACAAGCATCGCGCTGATTCTGGTTGTCATGAAGCACGAATCAATAGTGATTGCAGGAGCCGGTCATGCCGGAGTGGTTGCCGCCTTTCGGTTGCGAGCGCTGGGGTTCCAGGGGTCAGTGACCGTGGTGGGTGACGAGCCCGAGCTGCCTTATCATCGTCCGCCATTGTCCAAGACGGCGCTGAGCCAAGCCGATGGGGTGCAGCCTCAGCCGCTGCGGCAAGCGGCTCTGTACGAACGTGAGCATATTCAGCTCTTGAGTGGTTGTCGCGTGCAGGCCATCCATCGCTCTGCACAGGTTGTGGAGTTGTCTGATGGCCGTGAGCTGGACTATGGCGCCCTGATTCTGGCCACCGGCTCCCGGCCCAGAACGCTGACGCAGGCGGAAGCAGCGGACAATGTCCATACGCTGCGGACGCTGGCGGACGCCCGGCGGATACGCGCAGCCGTTGAGGATAGCCAGCATCTGCTGGTGGTGGGTGGCGGTTACATCGGGTTGGAAGTGGCGGCCTCGGCAAGGCAAATGGGCATTCACGTCACGCTGGTTGAACAGCACAGCCGCATCCTGGGACGCGTTGCCTCGGCGCAGACGGCGGCCCGTTTCAGGACCCTGCATCAGGATGAAGGCGTGGTGCTCAAGGAGGGCGTGGGCATTGCGGCTCTGACCGCAGAAAGCGGGCGAATCACGCACGCCGTTTTGACGGATGGCACCGAACTGCCTGTTGATAATATCATTGCCGGCATCGGGGTGCTGCCCAATGTGGAGGTGGCTCAGGCGGCCGGCCTGGAGGCTGATAACGGCATTCGTGTCGATGCCACTTGCCGCACCAGCGATCCGGTCATCTACGCCATTGGAGACTGCGCGTCCTTTCTTTATCGGGGTATGCCGGTGCGGTTGGAATCGGTTCAAAATGCCACCGACATGGCCGACGCAGCAGCGCGGGCGAT
>DATGUI010000185.1:0-7127 GCA_035301405.1 Burkholderiaceae bacterium | reverse complement strand
TGATTGCCTCCAGCATCTTTGACCACGCCGACAGACTGCGTTCCTACGAAATCACGGCGCACGTCCACAAAAAACTGTTTTCTGAACCAACCTGAACATGACTGAACATACTGAACCCACCGACACCTTTTCCCAGCGCCTGGCCAATGTACGCCAGCGCATTGCCCAGGCCGCGCACGATGCTGACCGGGATCCGGCAGAAATCACGCTTTTGCCCGTGAGCAAGACCTTTGATGAAACCGCCATTCGCGAGGCCATGGCCTGCGGGCTGACCCGCTTTGGCGAAAACAAGGTACAAGAACTGGCCGCCAAGCAACAAGGCATGCAGGATGCCGGCATTGACTGGGTCATGATCGGTCACCTGCAATCCAACAAGGCCCGTGACGTTGCCCGCTATGCCTCCGAGATCCAGTCCCTGGACCGCCTGTCCCTGGCCCGGCGGCTGGAAAACCGCCTGCAGACGGAAGGACGCGGCATTGACGCCCTGGTCCAGGTAAAGACCTCGACCGAGCCCACCAAATACGGCCTCGATCCGGCCGAGCTTCCCGATTTTGTGCGCGAAGTGGCCCGCTCCATGCCCAGTTTGCGCATCAAGGGCCTCATGACCCTGGCCATCAACGTGCGCAACGAAGAAGCTGTCCGGGCCTGCTTCCGGCACCTGCGCGAACTGCGTGACCGCTTGCGTGAAGAAGCCATTGACGGCGTGGAAATGGAGCGCCTGTCCATGGGCATGAGTGGTGACATGGAATTGGCCATCGCCGAGGGTGCCACCGAACTGCGTATTGGCACGGCACTGTTCGGGCAGCGCCCCTATCCTGATTCTTATTACTGGCCCGAGCAAGAATAGCGAGGAACAGGCATGTCGGAAATGACACTATCGCATGCTTTGTCACAGCGCGAAACGATACGAGAATTTTCTGACCAGCCGATTCCCCTGCAAACATTGAAGGAACTGATCTGGGCCGGACAGGGAATAACCAGACCGGACGGAAGGCGAACCGCCCCTTCAGCCCATGCCATTCATCCGCTTCGATTGTTTATTCAGGCAAACAAAGTGACCGGCCTGGAAAAAGGCTTGTACAAGGTGGATCCCTCAGGCTCCGATTTGGTGCGGGTGGGCGGTCCGGATCGACAATCCGCCCTGATAAAGGCTGCCATTGGCAACCCCCGGTGGATGGCGGATGCCGCCTGCATTATCGCTGTTTGCGCAGACATGGTGACGCCCAGCCAGGCATTCGCTGACCAGAGACCGTTCGGAACCCGGGGCACTAGGTATGTCTATCTTGAAGCAGGCGCGTCTGCGCAAAACATGCAGTTGCAGGCCACGGCCGAAAATCTGGGCAGTGTCTGGGTTGGCGGCTTTGACGATGAAGCCACGGCAGATGCCCTGGGCCTGCATGCGCCCCTTGCGCCAATCATTCAACTTTGTGTTGGATATCCTGTCTGATTCGTGAGCATCCAGGACGAACCTTTCCCCTTTCCTGATGTCAGAAAAAGGTGTACCATTCCTGACAAGAGAGGTGCTTGATGAATACGCTTCCAGAAACGATCTTGCAGCAAGCCCAGTCTGCCCCTGAAGGGGCTGTCCTGTCGCCTAAAGAGTTTCTTCACCTTGGCAGTCGGGCAGCTGTGGACCAGGCATTTTCGCGACTGACCAAAGCAGGCAAATTGCTACGCATAGAACGTGGGTCCTATGCAGCACCCGTATCCAGCCGATTTGGTACTCGCGCTCCCGCGCCTGAGAAGGTCATCATGTCCCTGGCTGAACAAACCGGGGAAACGGTGGTAACCCATGGTGCCAGCGCAGCCAACATCCTGGGGCTCACTCAACAAGTGCCCATCCGTGAGGTGTACTTGACTTCAGGGCGTACTCGCACCCTGAAATTGGGACACTCAGAAGTGCAAGTAAAGCACGCACCTTCGTGGATGCTCGCTCTAGGCGCTCGTCCCGCTGGTGCGGTAATTCGCGCGTTGGCCTGGCTAGGGCCAGCCCATGCAAACCAGGCACTGCGACAACTGCGACAAGCGCTGCCATGGCCAGAATGGCAGGCGCTTGCTTCTGTGCGACCGTCGCTCCCAGGCTGGATGGCAAAAGCCATTAGTCAGGAGATGGTGCGTGGCTGAGGCCTTTTTTGAATTACGTGCAGAAGATCAGCGCGAAATCCTCGAGTTGGGCCGTGCCGCTACGGGTCGGCCAGCCCACCTGCTTGAAAAAGACATCTGGGTGGTTTGGGCGCTACGTACGTTGTTTGAGTCTCAACTGGCAACAGATCTGACATTCAAGGGGGGTACGTCATTATCGAAGGTTTACAAGATCATTGACCGCTTCTCCGAAGATATCGACCTTACCTATGATGTCCGTAAACTGATTCCAGACCTGGTCGGAGATCGCAACGAAATACCCGCCAGCCGCAGCCAGGCAAACAAGTGGACGAAGGCCGTGCGACGGCGCTTGCCAGGATGGATAGTGGAAAACGTCCAACCCATACTGCAAGATGCCCTCACCCGAGATTGCCTGAATGTCCGACTCGAACTTGGCGGCCCTGCGAAAGACAAATTGCTTCTGCACTATCCAGCCCTCACGCAAGGGACAGGCTATGTTGCGCCCATCATCATCCTGGAATTTGGCGCACGCGCCACTGGTGAGCCACACGAAGTAACCCAGGTGGCATGCGATATCGCTTCCGGCTTTGACGGCGTATCGTTTCCCGTTGCAGCACCACTGGTGATGAATGTTGCTCGCACTTTCTGGGAGAAGGCCACCGCCGCACATGTATTCTGCGCACAAGGCCGGACTCGCGGAGAACGCTACGCACGCCACTGGCATGATCTGGCGGCTATCAGTCGCAGCCCGTATTTCACTGATGCCATTGCGAATGAGGACGTAGCTGTTGCTGTTGCCCGGCATAAGTCCTGTTTCTTCATTGAGAAAGATGGAGACGGTCAAGTGATTGACTACATGGCTGCAGTCAGCGGCTATCTCAATCTGGTCCCGCAGGGAGCAGCCAGGACAGCCCTCATGGAGGATTATGCTGCCATGTTGGCTGACGCGGTGATGGTCGGTGACGCTTTGTCATTCGACGAATTACTGACCGCGTGCCACAACCTTGAAATGCAAATCAACAACAAGGGTTCCCACACCAAGCTGCAATATCCGTTGCAGTCTCGCTGAACGCGCCGGCAGGTTGGAGTGTTTTCATTCTGGCTCTGCACGCGTTGCCATTGTTCTGGTAATAATCTGCTCCAACCATTCATCGGCCTCCACATCCTCTGGAACTGGCAACCATCCATCTAGCAATAACAGCGCCAAGCCGTGCACAAGCGACCAGCAACCATATGCAGACAGGGTACCTTCACCGCCTCTTTCCCTGGGCTCTATATGCCGCATCAAAACGTTAAAAGAATCTGCTCGGGCCGTCTTCAGCTCTGCGCTTGAGCTGCCAGCCAGATGGGCCGTAAACATCAGTCGAAACAAGGCTGGCTGCTCCAGCGCAAACATCACGTAGGCGATACCTGCTTGCAGTAGCGGGCTGCGATCATCCCCCCTAGTATCGTCAACAGCCTTGAGCTTTACCGTCAGTTGCAGGAAACCGTCGGCTGCAATGGCTGCGAGCAAGCTGTCCTTGTCAGCATAGTGACGGTAGGCAGCCATTGGCGAGACGCCTGTCCGGCGTGCCAGTTCACGCATGGACAACTTGTCGTGCCCTTTGTCATTGATCAGCGCGGCCCCTTCCTTTAGCAACGCACGACTCAAGTCCCCATGGTGATAGTGCACATCGGATGTTGACATCGTATACATAGCTCCAATAAAATAAACCTGCGCCTGTTTACATTGTAAGCACATGGGCGAAAATCAACGTCAACCCACCGTGTATCCAGGTAACGCCTTCCATACCAAAACATCGTGAGACAAGACACTGATGATACTTTTACTCTTGGGTCTACTTCTTTTTCTCGGCAGTCACTCTGTACGTATTTGTGCGGAGGAATGGCGCCACAGGCAGATCGAAAAATTTGGAAAAATTGCCTGGAGGGCGGGCTATTCAATCGTCGCGCTGGCGGGCCTTGTATTGATCATTCTGGGTTTTGGCATGGCCCGACAAAAGCCTGTTGTGCTGTGGGTTCCACCCCCTGGCATGCTGCACGTAACAGCGCTGTTTGTCCTGATTGCGTTTGTGTTGATTGCAGCGACTTATGTACCGCGCAACCACATCAAGACCCGTCTGCACCATCCCATGACATCAGGCGTCCAGGCATGGGCCTTTGGTCATTTATTGGCTAATGGCACACTGGCTGATATCGTGCTTTTTGGCAGCTTTCTGATTTGGGCTATCTTCAGCTTCAAGACAGCGCATAGGCGTGACCGTCTGAATAATGTGTCTTTGGCTGACGGAACGCTACTTGGGACAACCATAACGATTGTTGCAGGGTCAGGATTGTGGGTTGCTTTCCTGCTTGTCTTGCACAAGACGTTGATTGGTGTGCCATTACTGTTAGCGTAACGCAGCTCAAGACGCATCCTCATTGAAGACCTGCAATGCAGTGTTGAGCCCATTGATGGCAGCGGGCATGCCGGCATATATACCAACTTGCCAAATTGCTTCTGCCAGCTCTTCTTTGCTGGCCCCTGCTTGCAAGGCATCAGAAATATTGAGACGGAGCTGTGGCTTTGTCTGGTCTCCCAAGGCTGTCAACACAGCTACACTTACTATTTTCCTGGTCTTGATATCCAGGTTTGAGCGATCATAGTGTTCGGTAAACAACCACTCAACCAAGCCCGAACCAATGTCTGGAAGATACTCCTCATATTTTTTATTGAGCGCTTCTGCGAGTTCTCTTTTTTGCATTGATGATTTATCGGTCATATACGCCCTCTTTCCCACGTGAACCCACGGACATCTTCCATCTGGCTACCCAACCATCCGGAAACTCTTGACAACGACCATACTCTCGCCCCGATCATACAGCACATCACGATGACAACAGAGACAGACAGCCTTCGGCAAGCACGAAATGACGCGTACGTATCCTCCTGTTTCCCAAAAACCCAGCACGCCGAAAGGAGATCACTGCGTTCGTTATGCCCAGTTTCTGGAATACATCTGGGAGCCCATGCAAAACATGCGTAAAATTGTCCCGAACCTGTCCCAAGAAACCAGTCAAGAAGCACCAACCATCTGATTTACATGAGTAAAACCGATCTGTCCTCGCACACCCCCATGATGCAGCAATACCTGCGGCTGAAAGAGCAGGCCGGCAAGCACCTGCTGTTCTACCGCATGGGTGACTTCTACGAGCTGTTTTACGAAGATGCCCGCCATGCCGCCCGCCTGCTGGACCTCACCCTCACCCAGCGCGGGGTATCAAAGGGCGAACCCATTCCCATGGCGGGCGTGCCTGTCCACACCATGGAAAGCTATCTGGCACGTCTGGTCGGCATGGGAGAATCAGTCGCCATTTGCGAGCAGACCAGCGACCCGGCCACCAGCAAGGGGCTGGTCGAACGTGAGATCGTCCGGACGGTGACGCCGGGCACCCTGACCGACGACGCACTGCTGCCTGCCAAGAGTGATCGCCCCCTGGCCGCCACCCTGACCGCCATGCACAGGCGACGCCGGATCAGCGCCCTGGCCTGGATGAACCTGGCTAGCGGGGAGTTCCGCGTATGTGAATGCGATCCGGACAGACTGGATACGGAAATCAACCGGATCAATCCGGCCGAACTGGTGGTGATGGAGGATGTGGAATCAGGCGTCCCGGACGGCATGACGCTCAGTGATGTGCCCGGCTGGCACTTTGAATACGACAATGCACATCGCCAGCTCCTGGATCACTTCAACATGGATTCGCTGGCGGGCTTTGGACTGGATGGCATGCCAATGGCCATCCGGGCAGCCGGAGCCCTGCTGCGCTACGCCCAGCACACCCAGGTTGGCAAGCTGCCTCATATTCTCAATATTGTGGTGGATCAGCCTGACGACTATCTGGTTCTGGACCCCGTCACGCGGCGCAATCTGGAGTTGACGCAAACCCTGTATGGTGAACCATCGCCCACGCTCTATGCCACGCTTGACCATTGTGTCACCCCCATGGGCAGCCGAACATTGCGTCGCTGGATACATCACCCCTTGCGTGGCCACGCAAGGGTGCGGCGCCGTCAGGACACGATTACGGCCCTGCTGCAGGCGCCGCCAGTGGCCTCAACGGCCCATTCATCCCCCGGCACAGAGCAAAACAGCCACCACGATGCCATCCTGAGCGGACAACCCCTGCTGGACGCGCTTCGGTCGGCCCTCAAGGGCCTGCCCGACCTGGAACGCATGGCTACCCGCATGGCGCTGCAAAGCATCCGCCCCAAAGAGTTGGCCAGCCTGCGCGAGGCGCTGCATGGGCTGCCACAGGTGACGGCCTTGCTGGACACGTTTGCTGAATCCTCGCTGCTGGATTCCTCCAGACAGGCGCTGAACCTGGATCCGGAGCTGGTCGCGTTGCTCGAACGCGCCGTTGACAGCGAACCGGCTTATCTCATTCGTGATGGTGGGGTCATTGCGCCAGGCCACGACACCGAACTGGATGAATTGCGTCAGCTGGCGGGCGACAGCGGGCAATTTCTGATGGAGCTGGAAGCACGCGAGCGCGAGCGTACCGGCATCAGCGGCCTGAAGGTGGAATACAACCGCGTGCACGGGTTTTACATTGAAGTCTCGCGTGCACAAGCCGACAACGTGCCCATTGAATATCAGCGCAGACAAACGCTAAAAAATGCCGAGCGCTACATCACGCCCGAGCTCAAGGAATGGGAAAACAAGATTCTGTCGGCCCGCGAACGGGCACTGGCACGCGAAAAGTGGCTGTTTGATCAACTGCTGGACACGCTTGCCAGTTGGGCCACACCACTTGCCGATGCCGCGCGCGCGATTGCCGAGCTGGACACCCTGGCGGCCCTGGCCTGGCATGCGCGGCAAAATGCCTGGGTAGCGCCAGAACTTGGCAACCAGGCAGAAATCAATATCGTGGCAGGCCGGCATCCCGTTGTCGAGCACAGCATAGAAAATTTCATGCCCAACGATTGCCGGCTGGATGCATCGCGTCGTCTGCTGCTGGTTACCGGCCCCAACATGGGCGGC
>DATGUI010000184.1:0-7307 GCA_035301405.1 Burkholderiaceae bacterium | reverse complement strand
AGCCCCTGCCTGCGCATCACAACCCCGGCCAAGGGCCGGTTCATCGCTGCTTTGCCCGCCGCCAGATCAGGGTTAACCCCAGGGCTCTGGCTGCGAAAGAACAAAACTATAGCACACGAATCCAAAACCGTGCAAGTGCATCAACAAACCACTGCACATCCACCCGTAAACTCACCCCAAACCAGCCTGAAATCAACCCAAGACAACACCCGCAACCCCGCACCCACTCGCCACCCAACGCCATTGCATAGCGGTCATTACACAGACAGCACCACGACAATCCACAAGCGACAAACACACAAGCACACAAACAAGGCCAGCCCAGGAAACCATGATGCAAAACCGCATACAGGCTGAACTGCACCATGCGCGCCACCACACAAGACCGCCAGGAAAATTTCCATGGATACGTAGCCATGCAATAAACGATGAACACGTCAGGTGGTGCAAACCACCCACGCAGGCCGTTGTGGGCACAATATAATCAGGGTTGATGCTCATACACTGCACGACCATCTTCTTCTGGTGCATGCCCTGGCCTGCCTGATCAACTTCTTTTGTCGCTGGATCTCCCTTGTTGAAATACCTCTTTGCCACCTTGCGCCGCAGCTGGCGTCTGTTCCTTGCCATTGCAAAGATCATCGTACCGGTGATGATTCTTGTGCAGATCGGAGAAAATTATGGCCTGATCGACATGCTGGGCCAGCTGCTTGGCCCGGTCATGGGCTTGCTGAATCTGCCCGCCGAGGCCGGTATTATCTGGGCAACCACCATCTTGACTGGCATCTACGGCGGTCTGGCCTCAATCGCTTCGTTATCCGGCACGCTTGAGCTGACCGGCGGCCAGTTAAGTGCACTGGCGGCCATGATGCTGTTTGCACACAACATGCCCGTGGAACAGTCTATTGTTCACCGGGCCGGTGCAAGCTTCAGTGCCACCGCCCTGCTGCGCATCGTGACAGCCACCCTGTACGGGGCAGCCGTGTCCTGGGGTTCGTACTGGACCGGCTGGCTGGGCGACAAGCACAGCTTTGCGTGGCTGCGCGGATCCGACATGATCTCCAGCACCGAAACCACTGGCATGCTTGCCTGGGTTCAGGCAACCAGTTTTTCACTGGCGCTCACGTTTGGTGTGATCTTGTGCCTGGTGATTGTGCTTGATGCCTTTGACAAGCTGGGCATTACACGCCGTTTTACCGCGGCCATTACGCCGGTCCTGCGCCTGTCGGGGCTGGATGAGCAGGCAGCCCCCGTGACCACGGTGGGCGTCCTGCTGGGTTTGAATTATGGCGGAGCACTGATCATTGAAGAGGCGGACAAGCGGGGGTTTTCCCCGCGCACCCGCTTGCTGGCCCTGTCATGGCTGTGTCTGACACACTCGCTGATCGAAGACACACTGCTGCTGGCAGCCATCGGTGCCGACGTACTGGTGATTGTGGCAGGCAGGCTGGCGGTGACCTTGCTGGTCATGGCGATCCTGGCCCGCCTGACCCGCGAGCCCAAAGCTTTCAGGACCGCAAGAGCTCGGTAAATTCCTTGCGCAATCGTGCCAGCTTGGGTGCAATCACAGCCTGGCAATAGGGTTGGTCAGGAAAATTCTGGTAGTACTCATGGTGCCCCTTTTCGGCGACCCAGAACGGTGCTTCAGGTTCAAGGCGGGTCACAACCGGTTGCTCGAGAATTTTCTCGGCATCACGCATGACGGCCTCGGCCACCTGTTTTTGCTCGGCATCATGGTAGAAGACAACCGAGGCATATTGTGGCCCGATATCGCCCCCCTGCCGATTCAGGCTGGTGGGGTCATGCGTGCCGAAAAACACCTCAAGGATTTGTCGGGTGGAAATCATGGCCGGGTCGTATTCCACCCTGATGACTTCGACATGGCCGGTGTCCTGCTGGCAAACCTGCTCGTAGCTTGGGTTTTCTACATGGCCGCCGCTATAGCCTGGCGTGACGCTGATCACACCATTAAGCGATTGAAACACGGACTCCGTGCACCAGAAACAGCCCCCGCCAAGGGTTATGAATTCGCTTGACATCACTTCACTCTAATCTGGACAGAAACAAAACAACGCTGCCTAGTTGGTATCCATGGACAACAGCCACTCGACAATCTGCAGCGCTTCGGTCTCTGACACGTGGGTTTGCGCCGGCATGGGAACAGCGCCCCATCTGCCCTGGCTGCCGGACCGGATCATCATGGCCAGGTACTCTGTAGCATTGTCTGCTTCCTGATAGCGTTTGGCAATGGCAACAAAGGCAGGCCCGACACGTTTCTTGCTCATCTGATGACAACCCAGACATTGATTATTCACCACCGCCGGCATGGTCTCCTGGAGCGTTACATCAGCCTGGGCTGCTGCGGACAGGAGAAACAGGTTGGCTGCCAGCCAAATCTTGATCAGGGGTTTCAGGTGACTCAACACGGCATTTCCATATCAGGCAAACAGTCGATTTTCTGCTAACGGTTTATAGTACGGCTGGTAGAGGAAGGCAAGCCCGCACGCTGCAGCGCCGATTTTGCCAACTTCATCCGCCAACCGTTATCACACGGGCATCACTTACCTTCAGCCTCATCGTGTCATGCTCCATCATCCTGATTTCAACCCTGTGGCCCTCCAGCTTGGCCCCGTCTCGATCCACTGGTATGGCCTCATGTATTTATTCGGGTTTGCCGCGGTCTGGCTGCTGGGCCGCTACCGGATCCGGCGCGGCGACACCCAGCTCACGACACGGCAATTCGAGGACCTGATCTTCTATTGCATACTGGGCGTCATTGTGGGCGGCCGATTGGGCTATGTCCTGTTCTACAAGCCGGCGGAGTACCTCGCCAACCCCTTGCATATCTTTTATCTGTGGGAAGGGGGCATGGCCTTCCATGGCGGCCTGGCAGGCGTCATTGTTGCCTTGCTGTTTTTTGCGAAAAGACACCACACACGCCTGCTCGAACTGGGTGACTTCATTGCACCCATGATACCGCTGGGCCTGGCTGCGGGCCGTCTTGGCAACTTCATCAATGGTGAACTCTGGGGCCGGGTGTCAGACGTGCCCTGGGCCATGGTGTTCCCGTTGGCGGGTGATGGCCAGCCGCGCCACCCTTCGCAACTCTACGAAATGGCACTGGAAGGGATACTCTTGTTTGTCGTGCTGTGGGCCGTGGCAAGCAAGCCGCGCAAAACCGGCTTGCTGAGCGCGCTCTTTCTTGCCGGCTACGGCTTGTTGCGATTTGGCATCGAGTTCACCCGCGAGCCCGACGCCTTTCTGGGACTGTTATGGGGCGGTCTGAGCATGGGCCAGTGGTTGTCATTGCCCATGATTGCCGCAGGGATTCTTATTGTTCGTCTAGCAGATAAACCGAGCCCTGCACCGAGAGGCTGATCACTTCTGTTCCCCCCTCGACAGCTATCGATTGTGCCTTCAGGGAGGACGCGTCTGCCATCTGCCTGGCTACGGGCGCATACTGGTTGCCACCACCGCCAAGGCTGACCTCGCGCAACCGGTAGCTGGCATAGCCAAAGGCAGTGGCCAGCCGGCTTGCCCGATCAAGCAGCTGTTGAACCGCTTCCTCCAGGAGGTCATTTTCGATCTCAGCGCGTTTTTTGGGCGATACCGAAAAATCCATGCCCGCAACGGCCATATCGTCACCCAGTTCACCAGCCAGCTGCGACACAGCATCAAAGTCTGCCGATTCGAGATGAATGTCGCCCCTGCCGCGCCAGGTGGTGATATTGCCTTTATCGTCTGTTGCGGGCCAGACCTGGTAGTTACCGGACTGGACCCGGATATCCTGGCCAGCGTGCTCGCGTGCCGTCGTAAGGGCCTGGTCCAGTTGCTTGTTCAGCTCTGACGAAACATTTTGCCGGGATGCATCAGACACCTGGGCTTGCAGTGTAATGCGCAGCCAGTCCTGGGCGACCTCCTGACTTGCACTGGCTTGCAGCGAAGCCGTGGGCTGATCCTGTGAGGCAGAGGCTTGTTCTGCCGTGTCGGCCAGGGCAGGCGCTGCAAGCGCCGCCATCAGGGAGAACATGGCTATCAGAGACCGCCGGGCACGAGACGCCCGTGTGAAGAAAGAAAATGACATCATGACAGAAAGCAACGTGAAATGAAGTGGGTGGCTTCGAGTACCCGACTGCTGTTGGGGAAAACACGAAACCGGACTCACAAACCCTGAGAAAGGGAAAGCCCGCCAATGATTGATTGACGGGCTTTCGTGCAATTGCCCCACCTGTGCCGTCTAGGCCTGCACCCTGGAACCTGAGGTTCAAGGTGGTCGCCTTCAATCAGGTTTTGGGTTCCCGTGAGGGAGCGCGCCCGCCTGAAAATCTGGCAACCTATAGCAATAGCATTGGTTCAAGGACTATATGACCACGTCACGAACACGGCAGGGACTGACCTTGGTTGACACCTAGTTTAGCAGACGGGCCATAGGCAAGGTGTAACCCGTTTTGAAAAAAATCAAGACAAGCTGACGTGATCCAGACCTGCCACTTGATCAAGCAAGCCGTTCATGTGATCCAGCCGGCGCTTGATGTCGCCCACGGTGGTATCGCCAAGCGGACCGTCAGGAGCACGTACCCCCAGGAGCTCGACAGCGATCTGAATGGCAGCCATGACGGCGATGCGCTCATTGCCGGCCACCTTGCCTGCATTCTTGATATTTTGCATTCGTTGATCGACATGATTGACGGCAGCCAACAGACCTTCTTTCTGCTCCGCCGAACAGGCCAGGGAATACTCGCGGCCCAAGATAGTCGCGTCTATGCGCTCCATGATACTTACTCCTGCGGGGCGCCAGGCAGGCGCACGAGAATGGAATCAATATGCCGGCGCGCAGCGTCGGAGACTTCACGCAGCTGCCTGGCGTCTTGCTGACTGTGCTCAAGCTGCTGCTCGGCGTGCGTGCAGCGCTGACGGGAGGTTTCCAGTTCGAGCTGAAGCTGCGCCTGGGTCGCCTGGGCATTGTCCTGAATCGCTTTCAGATCGGACTCGTGGTCGGCCAGCAATGCAGACATGGCCGTGATGTCTTCATCGCGTTGCTGGAGCTGTTGCGTCAGTTGATGGCGCTCGTCTTCGAGTGCCTTGATGCGAGCCAGCAACGAGGAGCGCTCGGATTGGATGCGACGAGTCAGGGCAACCATCTGTTCGATACGGGCGGCGAGAGAGTCGAGATCTTGCAGCATGAACACAACCAAAATTCAGTCAAACCTAATCATAACCCTGTTGTGAGATAATCATAGCCTACGCCCTTCGGGCCCCTGTTAACCAAAGGAGATCAATTCCATGACCGGATCTATCGGAGAAAAAGACTATCAATCAGTTGCACCGCTCAAGCTTGCCTTCATTGGCCTGGGTGTCATGGGCTATCCCATGGCGGGGCATCTTGCACGTGCCGGCCATACGGTCACGGTCTATAACCGCACAGCCGCCAAGGCAGAGGCATGGAAACGGGAATTCGGCGGTAACACCGCACCAACCCCTGCCCAGGCTGCCGAAGGCGCTGACATCGTTTTCTGCTGTGTCGGCAATGATGACGACTTGCGTGCTGTCACCCTTGCCGACGACGGCGCACTGGCGGGCATGGCTGCCGGCAGCCTGCTTGTGGACCACACCACGGCATCAGCCGATGTTGCTCGCGAGCTGGCCCAGGCGGCCAAAGAAAAAAACATCAGCTTTGTCGATGCCCCCGTATCAGGCGGCCAGGCTGGTGCCGTCAATGGCATGCTGACCGTCATGTGTGGTGGGGCAGAAGCGGACTTCGCCCGCATGGAACCCATTGCACGGGCCTATTCCCAGGCCGTAACGCTTCTTGGTGAAGTTGGCGCGGGCCAGCTTTGCAAGATGGTCAACCAGATCTGCATTGCCGGCCTTGTTCAAGGCTTGTCCGAGGCCATCGCTTTCGGGGAAACCGCAGGTCTGGACATGAACAAGGTCCTGGACGTCATCAGCAAGGGAGCCGCCCAAAGCTGGCAAATGGAAAACCGCGGTCAGACCATGATCGATGATCACTTCGAATTCGGGTTTGCTGTCGACTGGATGCGCAAGGACCTCAGCCTGGTCATGGACGAGGCGCGCCGTAACGGCGCCCGTGTCCCGGTAACGGCCCTGGTTGACCAGTTTTATGCTGATGTCCAGCAACAAGGCGGCGGACGCTGGGATACCTCAAGTCTGATCCGTCGACTGCGTACGGACAACACGTAGGCTTTTTCTGGTTTTTCTCCCGGGTGCATCGGTCTCATGCAGATGAAGCCGATGATGCTCGGGGATTTCCCCCCATTCCTGCGGGCGCTGACGCAAATAGCGCCCCTCGCGCCGGCTTCGATATAAAATGCCCGACAGTTCATTCAGTGCCAGTGTATAGACCTCGCGTTTGAATTCTATGACGGTATCAAGCGGAACCCAATAGTGACTCCAGCGCCAGGCATCAAACTCCGGATGGCGACTGGCCCGCAGCTGGACATCGCAGTCACGGCCAAGCATGCGCAGCAGAAACCATATTTGCTTTTGCCCCTTGTAATGCCCACGAGACTCTCGTCGAATAAAGTGCTCCGGCACGTTGTAACGCAACCAATTTCGTGTCCGTCCCAAAATGCGAACATGTTCGGGCAGTAGGCCAACTTCTTCCTGGAGCTCGCGGTACATGGCCTGGGCCGGGCTTTCTCCGTGTTTGATACCCCCCTGGGGAAACTGCCAGGCATGCTCACCAACACGTTTGCCCCAGAAGACCTCGTTTTTCCTGTTCACGAGGATAATGCCAACATTGGGACGGTAGCCTTCTCGATCTAACATGGGGCCACCCTGAATAACAATTTTCAATACTTCGATTATACGTATCTGCAGAGAACCTCACCATGCACGCCAGCCAGTACCACATCAACACTCTCAAAGAAGCACCCTCTGATGCGGAAATCATCAGCCACCAGCTGATGCTGCGCGCCGGCATGATACGGCAGGCTGCGGCCGGCATCTACACATACATGCCACTGGGTCTGCGTGTAATCCGGAAAATAGAAGCCATCGTACGCGAGGAAATGAACCGGGCCGGCGCCATCGAACTGCTGATGCCCGTCGTACAACCCGCCGAGCTCTGGAAAGAATCGGGTCGCTGGGACGCTTATGGCCCGGAACTGTTGCGCGTTCAGGACAGACACAAACGGGATTTCGTTTTGCAACCGACTTCCGAAGAAGTCATTACCGACATTGCCCGCAACGAACTCCACAGCTGGCGGCAACTGCCCGTCAACTTCTACCATATTCAGACCAAGTTTCGCGACGAACGTCGCCCACGCTTCGGTTTGATGCGGGGG
>DATGUI010000183.1:0-3135 GCA_035301405.1 Burkholderiaceae bacterium | reverse complement strand
CGAGATTGCACAGCGCTTCGAACTCGCCCATGCGACGCTTGCTGATCAGACCGGCGCTATGAAGCCCACGCGCCGTCTCGTGCATCTCGTCCAGTATTCGGCTGTTACGTTTTGTCGTCGCCATCACATATCTCCAAAATTTCACCGGCAGCCAGCGCCCCGCCATTTTCGTAGCGACGATGGTTCTCGCTCCGCCACGCTTGCCCTGGCCAGACAATGCAACTCGCTTCTTCACAACATAGCCACCCAAATCAGCATCAATGAGCCCTTGACTCATCTCTTCGACTGCGGCACATAGGGCTGCGTCGGTTAGTCCCGCTTTCTTCATCGAGCCGGTGAAGGTGCGTGTTTTAAAGACTCGTCGCATCACAAAACTATACCACTCAGTGCAACGCATTTCTAGTGGAATCAGGTTCCTGACAACTTCTGGCGTCCATATTTTCCATAGTCGGCGGTACAGCCTTGGCACACCCATGAACTGACTCCCCATAACCGGCATCGAGAACCGGGACCCGCGTCTCAATACAACGCAAGAAAATCCAGGCCTGTCCGCTTCACAAACGTTTCATAGCTGATGGGCGGCGCGGCCCTGGCACGGCTGCTGTTTTCATGCCAGTGCACCCACGAGCGGCCGGTCGTGGCATCCACCACCACCTTGTAGAGATAGTCGGGTACGGCAATGCGCCCTTCCCCCACCGTTTCCATCCGTCCCTCATAAACCGGCCCGGTAATGACGTGAACATCCCCCTGGGCGCGCATGACGTATTGGCGGGTATCCGCCTCTATCGTTGCCCAGGCTCCCCGATTGTGCTGCGCATCTTGCGGCACAATGTTGGCCAGGCTGAAGCTCTGCGCCATGGATTCGTCGTCATGCATGTCGCCAGCTGGTGCCATATGTCCACGATCAAACCCCGAGCCCTGGTAATCACCCAGGGTGGCCCGTTCGGAGCGCGGCAATCTCGCTTCTTCATAAAAGCGATCAGTGCGCGGTACACGCCGGGCCGCATTCAACATCTGCCGATTGAGTCGTTGGGCAACAAATACGGGGGTCTTTCTTTGACCGCTGTGCAAGACGGCAAACGGCGTAAAGCACAATTCACGCAGTGCCTGGCCGGCAGGCACTGCCGGTGGTTGCTGGTTGGGAAAGAAATGCCGGCAGCGCGCAAATGAGGTCTGAGCATACTCGCCTTCGGGGGCCGATACCTGCTGCCCCCAGAGACCCAGCCGATTGTCGATGTCAAGCTGCGCCAGAACCCGTGCAAGATCCACCCCATCCAGCAACGAAGAGTGCAAGGCCCAGGTGCCTGCGCCAAATGACACCAGTGCCGACACCATGACGGTTTTCAGCCAGCGTCGGATGCCGCCCCCACCCTTTCGTCGCCGTGACAATTTTCTCCTGCGTGCCATGGGGTGGGATTATAGTGATTGCCGCCAATGAAGAAATGAATTAGAATTCACTGCCTGTGAACACGGATTCATTTCTTCAATGGCATATCGACAAACCCCGGCCGTGCAAGCCCGTCTTGAAGACACGCGCCGACGCATTCTCAAGGCAGCAAGATCACTGATCAGCGAAGGGGGCTGGCAGCAGGCCCAGGTTGCCAGTGTGGCTGCGGTGGCAGGCATTGCAACCGGCACGGTATACCGCTACTTTGCATCCAAGGCCGAGCTGTTTGCCGAAGTCCTGTCCCTGGTGTCTCAACGAGAAGTTGACGTCATCAAGGCAATTTCCAGTTCAGACGGGTCGGCACAAGCCCGCCTGCATGCGGCTGTTGCCACTTTCGTCAAGCGTGCGCTTCGCAATCCGCGTCTGGCCTACGCCTTGATAGCCGAACCTTGCGACCCGGAAATCGACGCTGCCCGCCTCACCTATCGGGCCGCACTAAGCGAAGCCATCAGGCAAATCATTACTCACGGCCAGGATAACGGGGAATTCCATCCTGACATCCAGCCAGACATTGCCGCTTCCGTCATTGTCGGCGGCTTCATGGAAGGCTTGATCGGGCCGCTCTCACCCCTGAATCATCAGCAGCCCCACGCTGCGCATCACCCGCATTCCGAAATCGAGCAAATTGCCACGCAGGCCTGCCGCAGCGTCAGCATCCAGGCGGCCTGATATCCCTGGAGGACACATGACCCAATCCGACAACCCCGCCGCATCCAAGACAACAGACATGCGCAGCACCATTCCGGCCAACCTCTTTGCCGATGTGCTGACCCACAGCCCCGCTGTCATCCCCGCAAACGAGCCTGATCGTTTCAGTACCCATCAGGTTCTCAACCAGGCCCGGCCAGCCACCGGCTTTAATGCCTTCACGCAAGATGCCGTGCTGAGCGCCGCCATCAACCGCGAAGCACCCTGGGCCCGAGACCGCTGTGCAGCACTGGGCCTTACCGTGGGCGATGAAGCCATACAAGAGCTGGCGCGCCTTGCCAACAAGCACCTGCCTGAACTGAAAACCCATGATCGCTATGGAAATCGCATCGATTGGGTGGAATTCCATCCGTCGTGGCATGTGCTCATGTCGCTGGCCTGGAAGCATGAGGTCCCCAACCTGTCGTGGCGCACGGATCAACAGCATGGACACTACGCCCGCGCCGTATTGTCCTATTTGTGGAATCAGGTGGAACCGGGAACAGCCTGCCCTACCGGCATGGCCTATGCATCGTACGCAGGATTCCTGCGCGAGCCGGCCTTGCGCGTCTGGGCAGAAAAGTCCCTGGGTACGGAGTATCAGTTCAACCGTGCCGAAGTGGCCAACAAAGACGCGGTCGTCATTGGCTATGCCATGACAGAAAAACAGGGTGGATCAGATCTGCGTCAAACCCAGACCACAGCAGTATTCTCCCACTCCGAAGACTATCACGGTGCCACGGCCGACTGGTATGAACTTACCGGTCACAAATGGTTCTGCTCCGTGCCTCAGGCCGATGGCTTCTTCACCCTGGCCAAGGTGGATGGCGGGGTTACCTGCTTCTTCCTTCCACGCACCATGCCGGATGGCCGCTTCAACCGGTTTTTCATTCAGCGGCTCAAGGACAAGGCCGGCAATCTGTCCAACGCCTCAAGCGAGGTGGAATACAGTGGCACCATGGCAATACGGGTGGGTGAAGTCGGTCGCGGCCTGCGCGAAA
>DATGUI010000182.1:0-12442 GCA_035301405.1 Burkholderiaceae bacterium | reverse complement strand
CCGTCCCAGTAGCGAACACCCGCCTTGAGATGTGCCGTGGCCACGCCAGGCATCAGCTGACACACCTGGCTCCTGCCAAGCAATGTGGTCGGGCCGAGTCCGTCGCGGCCGGCCAGGATGTCGTAGGCCTTCAGGCCCAGCCCGTAAAAGGGGGTCTCCCAGCAATGGTAGCTGGGCATGACAAAGCCCAGCCGTCCGGCTACATGAGGTGCGTTGTTCAGTATGGTGCGACGCTCATGCAATGCCTGACGCACCAGGGCCAGGTTGCCCTGTGCCAGATAGCGCACGCCCCCATGAATCAGTTTGGTTGCCCGCGATGACGTACCCTTGGCAAAGTCTTCGGCCTCGAGCAGGGCGACATCCAGCCCCCTCAGGCTGGCATCGAGCGCCAGCCCCAATCCGGTTGCGCCGCCGCCAATGATCAGCAGATCAAATACGCGACCATCTGACAAGGGCGCCAGCAAGGCGGACCGCTGGATGGACATGGAAGAAGACGACATGACAAGCTTGAATACAATCCCTGAAGCTGACAGTTTAAAACAGTGCAAAAGTTGTCGTGCCAATACCCTGCCCGCTACACTCACTGTGTACTCTTTTCACGAGCCTGCCTTCATGACCTATCTGCTTGCCTTCGACCAAGGTACCTCCAGCACGCGCAGCATTGTCTTTGACACATCCGGCCGCGCAATCGGCACGGCCCAGCAGGATTTTGCACAAATCTACCCACATCCGGGACGCGTCGAACACAACGCCACTGAAATCTGGCAAACACAGCGCGATACGGCAAGACAGGCATTACAGCATGCCGGTGTGGCCGCGGATCAGATTGCTGCAGTGGGCCTGACGAATCAACGTGAAACCACCGTCATCTGGGACAAGGAGACCGGCACGCCCTACCATAACGCCATTGTCTGGCAGGACAGGCGCACGGAGCCGCTTTGTCAGACACTACGGGACCAGGGGCTGGAAGCCATGGTCACGCAACGCACCGGCCTGCGCATTGATCCCTATTTTTCGGCCACCAAGCTGAAATGGCTGCTGGATCACGTTCCGGCAGCACGCAAGCAGGCAGATCAGGGCAAGCTTGCCTTTGGCACCATTGACAGCTGGCTGATCTGGCAGGCCACCGGTGGCCGGCGACACGTGACTGATATCAGCAATGCGGCTCGCACCATGCTGTTCAACATTCACGCCAACGTGTGGGACATTGATCTGCTCGAGGCGCTGGACATCCCCGCCTCGGTGCTTCCGGAAGTGCTGCCCAGTTCGGCACATTTTGGTGATCTGGATCCGGACGTGCTGGGCCGTGCCATCCCCATCATGGGAGTGGCTGGCGACCAGCAAAGCGCCCTCTTTGGCCAGGCCTGCTTTGAGCCCGGCATGGCAAAGAACACCTACGGCACAGGCTGCTTCATGCTGATGAATACCGGGGCATCATTCAGCCTGTCGCAACACGGCCTGCTCACCACGCCAGCTGCCCAGACGTCTTCCGCAGCCGAATATGCCTTTGAAGGCAGCGTGTTTGTTGGCGGCGCCGTAGTGCAATGGCTGCGTGACGAACTCAATGCGGTCAGACAGAGCCACGAGATCGAAACGCTGGCCCTTACTGTTCCGGATTCGGGCGGCGTCATGTTTGTTCCGGCCTTTACCGGCCTGGGCGCACCATGGTGGCAGCCCGATGCGCGGGGCACGATTACCGGCATTACCCGGGGCACCACCCTGGCCCACATTGCCCGTGCGGCCCTGGAAAGCATCGCCTTTCAGAGTGCATCGGTACTTGAAGCCATGAGCCAGGACGCCATGGCTCGCGGCACCCAACCGTTGCGCGAACTGCGCGTCGATGGGGGAGCCAGCGTCAATGATTTTCTCATGCAATTTCAGGCAGATCTGCTCGGCATCCCGGTGATTCGGCCCACCAACGTTGAAACCACTGCACTGGGCGCTGCCTGGCTGGCGGGCCTGGCTGCCGGCATCTATGCTGACAAGCAGGAGCTGGCCCACCAATGGCAACCGGAACGCACGTTTCATCCAGCCCTGTCGCGCGAACAGGCCGAGGGACGCCTGTCAGAATGGCAACATGCCGTCAGACAAGCCTGCGCGCAATAAACACAACTCTGGAATCCTTTCATCATGCTGCAAAAAATTGTACTGGCCGTTGCGGTCTTTCTGATCATCCTGGTCGCCCTGACCTTTGGCGAGGGCGTGGCCCAACAGCTGTTTGCGTGGATATCCCACCTGACCGGTCTCATCATCTACAACTTTTCCGATGTCTACCATGCCATCCGGGAATACATGATCACGCATGCCACCAAGGTCGTGATTGCGCTGGTTCTGACCGCGCCCATTACTTACTGGATACTGCACACTCAAGCCGAAGAACTGAAACAACCCAACACCAATCGAAAGATTGCCATTGTCCTGGCCATCTTTCTGGGCTGGCTGGGTGCGCACCGGTTCTATCTGGGCCAGATCGGCTGGGGCCTGGTGTTTCTGATCGTCTTGTGGTTCTTTCCACCGGTGGCTGTTCTGGCGGGGCTGGTTGATGCCATCCGCTACCTGTTCATGAAAGACTCGGAATTCCCTCAGGCCGAGTTCTGATCAGGCCGGCTCGGCGGCAGGATGCCGCTCCCCTGATGCGTGTTCCAGCCAGGCCATGGCCGAGGCCAGATCCGGCAGCAGGCTGTGCCTGCCCAGGCGCTGTGGCAAGCCCATGCGCGTCAGCTTGCGCTCGACCACATCATTGGCTTCGACCATCATGACGCGCACGCCCCGGCCAGACAACGTCAGCATGACGTCTTCCAGCGTTTGCAAGCCCGTGGCATCAATAAAGGGAACCCGTCCAAAGCGGACGATCACGGTTTTCGGGTCCGGGCCGGCGGCCTTGATGGCTTCTTGCAGGGCCTGCACGCCGGCAAAGAAGAATGGCCCCTCAAGCTGATAGACGGCCAGGTCTTCCGGCCACACGGCGAAATCCCGGTCGGCCAGTTCGCGACGCAACTCGGCCGGCTTCTGACGCCGCACGACCACGCTTTCGGACATGCGCTTCATGAAATGGAGCATGGCCAGTACCACACCAATATTGACGGCCACGACAAGATCGGCAAAGACCGTCAGCAGGAATGTGGCCATGAGAATGGTGCTGTCGGCTCGCGGCGCACGCTTGAGCATCAGGATGACCTGGCGCGGCTGGCTCATGTTCCAGGCCACCACAAACAGGACCGCAGCCAGCGTGGCAAGAGGGATGTAGGCAGCCAGCGGTGCCAGCACCAGGATAATGATCACCAGTGTCAGGCAATGAATGATGCCGGCCAGCGGACTGTTGCCGCCACTCCGGATGTTGGTTGCCGTACGGGCAATGGCACCGGTAGCGGCAATTCCGCCAAACAGGGGCGCCAGCACGTTGGCGGCACCCTGGCCAATGAGTTCCTGGTTGGAGTGATGGCGGGTATCGGCCATGCTGTCGGCAACCACCGCAGAAAGCAGGGACTCGATCGCGCCCAGCATGGCAATGGCAAACGCCGGACCCACCAGGCTGACCAGTCGATCCAGCGTGATGTCAGGCCAGGCAAAGGCGGGCAGCCCGCGAGGGATCTCGCCAAAGGTGCTGCCAATGGTGGCTACGGACTCAAAACCAACCAGGGCCTGGATGAGGGTCACCACCACGAGTGCAATCAGTGGCCCCGGTACACGCCGCAAAAATGCCACCTGTGTGGGCAGCACAACCAGAAACAGCGACAGCATGGCCAGCGCCGTCGTTGCCATGTCAATCTGGGAGAAGGTACGCATCATCTGCCAGAACTTCTGGTGAAAATACTGGCCTGCGGGGGCGGGCAGACCAAAAAACTCGGGCCACTGCCCTACCCAGATGATCACCCCTATGCCTGCGGTAAAGCCCAGAATGACCGGTGCAGGGATGAACTTAAGGATGATGCCCAGCCGGGCAATGCCGAACAGGATGAGAATGACGCCCGCCATGAGGGTGGCAATCTGCAGGCCGTCCACCCCGTGCTGGGCCACAATACCCGACAGGATGACAATAAAGGCGCCTGTTGGCCCTGCAATCTGTACCCGGCTTCCACCAAACACGGAAACCACCAGCCCTGCAATGATTGCCGTGTACAACCCCTGCTCGGGCTTGACACCCGAAGCAATCGCGAAGGCCATGGCCAGCGGCAGGGCCACAATCCCGACAATAACGCCCGCAACAAGGTTGCGCATCCAGTGTGCGCGGCCGAAAAGGCCTGCACGATATGATTCGGTCAGTGCAAACATCAGGCCATTATACGAGCACGGTATCTGGCCTATCAGCAGGGCGATTGCGCAGCAGCCGCACGCTATTGGCCAGGACAATCAGGCTGGCGCCCACATCAGCAAAGACCGCCATCCACATGGTCGCCACACCCAGGATGGCAAGCACCAGAAACACCAGCTTCAGTCCCAGGGCAACCGTTATGTTCTCGACCAGTATCCGATGCGTGCGTTGGCTCAGTCGCACAAACCAGCTGATTTTTTCGAGATCGTCTTCCATCAGCGCGACGTCGGCGGTCTCAAGCGCCACGTCCGTTCCGACCACCCCCATGGCAAAACCAATATCGGCGCAGGCGAGGGCGGGTGCATCGTTGATGCCGTCGCCAACCATGCCGGTCACCCCCTTCGCCTTGAGTCTTTCAATATGCTGGATCTTGTCGTCGGGGAACAGACCACCATGGGCTTCGCTCAAGCCTGCTTGCCGCGCAACTGCCTTTACGGTGGCCGCATGGTCGCCCGACAACATGACACCGTGAAGACCCAGGGCCTGCAGGTGTCTGATGGCAGCCGCCACGTCGGGTCGCAAGGTATCTGCGACCGCAAATGCCACCAGTTGACCATTGGTGCCCGCCAGCACACTGACGGTTGCGCCTTGCTCTTGCAGGCCCTGCACTGCCTGCACGAAGCCGGCAGGCATGGGCGGGCAGCCGGGCTGCTGTCCCACCCAAGAGGACTGCCCCAGCCAGTACGTGTCTTGATCAATCCGGGCCTGCACGCCGCCCCCGGCGACCGCCTGAAAGCCCTGTACAACAACGGATTTGATTGACGCAATCTGCCGCCTGTCCAGACCGTTTGCAATGGCCATGGAAACGGGGTGATCCGATCTGCCCGCCAGGGCACGGGCGTGGGCCAGCATGGCATGGCGTACATCAGCATTATCGGCAGACAGATGAGAGTCGGCCACACCATCCGGCCAAACGATTTCCGCAAGGCTGGGTCGACCCGTCGTCAAGGTACCGGTCTTGTCCAGCGCCAGAAACTTCAGATGCCGCGCCTGTTCAAGAAACCGCCCGCCCTTGACAAGGACACCATTGCGTGCCGCCAGTCCCAAGGCACTCACCACGGCGACGGGCGTGGCGATGACCAGCGCACATGGACAGGCAATCACCAGCAACACCAGCGCCCGGTAGAGCCACTCTGCCCATGACTGGCCGAATAGCAGGGGTGGGATCACAGCCACCAACAGTGCAACCCCGACGGCAGCAGGAGTATATATTCGTGCGAAACGATCAATGAATCGCTGAATGGGTGCCTTGCGCGCCTGGGCATCGTGAACCGCATGAATGATCCGCGCCAGCATGGTGTCGTCCGCAGCCGCAGTGACCTCATAATCCAACTCGGCCATGCCGTTGATGGAGCCGGCAAATACCGTGTCGCCCGGCGATTTTTCCACCGGCAGGCTTTCGCCGGTAATGGGCGCCTGATTGACCTGGGAATGTCCCGCCACGACCTGGCCATCCAGACCAATGCGTTCGCCTGGCCGTACCCGGATCCGCTGCCCGATCACGATCGCCTGCACACGCTGTATGATCAGACGGCCGTCCGGCTGGACAAGCGTCACCGTATCCGGGGCCACTTCCATGAGTTCTGCCACGGATTGTCGGGCACGATCCAGAGAATGGGCTTCAATGCGCTCGGCAATGGCAAACAGCACCATCACCATGGCGGCTTCGGGCCATTGCTTCAATAACAGCGCGCCCGTGACGGCAATGCTCATGAGGGCATTGATATTGAGGTTGCGACTCAGAATCGCCACCCACCCCTTCCGGTAGGTACCAAGCCCACTGATCGCCACTGCAATCAGGGAAAGACCGAGCGTCATCCATGCCGGCCCCGACCAGGCGTGTGCAAGCTCGGCCAGCAGCGCACAAGCTGCGGCAAGCCCCAGCGGCCACCATGATCCGGGCTTGCCTGTGACGGCGGCAGGTTCCAGTCGACCCTGCTCATCAGGCAGCTCGGGCGTAAAGCCGATGGTTCTCAGGGCATCAAGCACGGTATCCAGGGCACCTGTGGTATGCCGAACAGTCAGCACCCGTTGCATGAGGTTGAACTGGACATCAAGCACTTGTGGCACGCTTTTCAGACGTTTGCGTATCAGGGCTTCTTCAGTGGGGCAATCCATCTGCAGAATGCGCAAGGGCGTGGTACTGGTGTCGCCCTCCACACGGGCGGGCTCCAGCTCCTTCAGGGACGGGGCCGGCTCACTATCGTGGTCATGACCGTGGTCGTGGCCATGACTGTGGCTGTGATCATGACCATCCTCGTGATCATGGTCGTGACCGTGATCAGCACCCTGAGACGATTGGCAGGATCTTTCCAGCATGGGTGTCCTTTCCTTCAACACTTGCATAAGGCAAGTAGACACCCTAAAGTAGCTACAAGGTCAAACCAAGGAATCATCATGCGAATAGGCGAACTGGCACGTCGTGCCCATTGCGGCACCGAAACCATACGGTTTTACGAGAAACAGGGCTTGCTGCCCGAACCCGGACGCACCGAGAGCAACTACCGCAAGTACCACGACTGGCACCTGCAACGATTGCGCTTTATCCGCAACTGCCGCAATCTCGACATGACGCACGACGAAATCCGCTCGTTGCTGCAGTTCATGGATCAGCCGCATGACAGTTGCGAGCCGGTCAATCAACTGCTGGATGACCATATCCAGCACGTTGACATCCGTCTCAACGAACTTGAACAGCTGCGCCGGCAGCTCAAGGCATTGCGGCGCCGTTGCGCCACCACGCAACCCGTTCCCGACTGCGGCATCATCACGGGTCTCACCAACATGCCCACCACAGAAAAGCAGCCATCCGCTACCCATCTGGGATAAATCGTTACACTGACGCAAAAGGCCTGTGTGCCGCTCTTTCCAGCCAGATATAATACGGATCGTCATGACTTACTACGCAATCAAACATCTGCATGTCACCAGTGCTGTCCTGAGCATTCTGTTCTTCATGATACGGGCATGGTGGTCCGTCACTGAAAACGCATTGCTGCAAACACGCCTGGTTCGGGTGCTGCCCCACATCATTGACACCATCCTGCTGGTATGCGGCGTCCTGCTCGCCATCTGGATAGGGCCCTGGCAGGCATGGATAGGCGCCAAGATCATCGCGCTGCTGCTCTACATTGCCATTGGCATGGTGGCAATCCGGAGGGGCCGAACACCCCATGCACGTGCTCTGGCCGCCGTGGTCGCCGTCCTCATCTTCTTCTACATCGTGGGGGTCGCCCTGACGCATAACCCCTGGTCATGGATGGCATGAATCCGGATATCCCCAATTTGCTTGTTGTTGATGACGACCTGGTTGCCTGTACGCGTCTACAACATTATTTCGAAGCACAAGACTATAAGGTATTCACGGCCACCAACGGCGCTGAAATGTGGCGCGCCATTGCGGCACAGCCCATCGCGCTGGTACTGCTGGATGTCGGTCTGCCCGGCAAGGACGGCCTGGAACTGGCGCGCGAGCTGCGCGCCCACGATGAATACCTCGGCATCATTCTGGTCACGGCACGCAGTGATGATGTTGACAAGATCGTCGGGCTGGAATCCGGCGCGAACGACTACGTAACCAAACCCTATAATTCTCGCGAACTGCTTGCCCGGGTGAAGATTACCCTGCGAGAAACCCACTACCGCCGTCCACGGGAAGCCGACAGGCAGCGGCACTTCGGCCCTTGGACGCTTGACATGTCCAACCGCTGCGTGCACGACGCCCAAGGCGTCCGGATTGCCTTGTCACGCGGGGAGATCAGCCTGCTCATTGCCCTGGCACGTCATCCCGGCAAGGTACGCTCGCGCGAGCAACTGATGTCTGTCATCAGTGAACGTCCCAGAGAAGTCAGCCACCGTACGGTCGATGTGCTGGTGGCGCGGCTGCGCCGCAAGCTTGAAACCAACCCCAGCCACCCCGAGCTACTTGTTACTGCACGTGGCGAGGGCTACGCGCTCCTTGGCGTGCACGACTAGCCTGCTCCGCACCAGGTCGGCGCTCAAGTGGCAGCATGCCTCCAGCCGGTCAAGCTGCTGCTTCAGCAGGTCGGCCGCTTGTGCTTCGTCCGAATCCAGTGCGGCCTGCATGGACCGTGCCCTGGCCGCCACGCCACGCATGCCCAGATTCAGCGCCGAGCCCGTGAGCTTGTGCAGCAATTCGGCAGCCCTTGCATGATCCTGCTGCCTCAGGGCACCGGACAGAGCACGCAAGGTCGTGGCGGCAGTAGCCCGGAATATATTGAGCATTTCCAGGACCGTATTCATGCCAAGGTCTTCAATTTCCTGCGCCAGCCAGGCCTCATCCAGATTCACCCTGGCCCTGAGCAGCGGGTCAGCGGCCGTCTCGCTCACATGCGTCTTTCCGGTTGCATCAGCGAATGGAATTTGTCCGGCCGGTTGCTTGAGTACAGACAGCAGGACAGCCTGAAGCTCGTCTGCGCTAAATGGCTTCCTGATGAAATCCACCGCACCCGCCTCAAGCGAGGCTTGCTGCGCCGCACCAGAGACATCCGCAGACATGGCAATCACTGGAATGTCTTTCCAGGCACCATGAAAGGCTTCCTGCAGGCCTGCCGTCAGCACGGCCCCGGACTCACCATCCAGATTGATATCCATGAGAATGGCGTCGGGACGGTGGCGGCCTTCGTGAATGATCTGCAACATCTGGGCCGAATCCGCTGCTACCATGGGGTGATAGCCCAGCAATGCCAGGATACGCATGCACACCAGCCGGTTGATTTCATCGTCCTCCACGACCAGTACCAGCAGGCCTGCCGTGGAGGTCAACATGCGGACCGTATCGGCAGACGTGTCTGATCGCCTGCCAGCCTGTTTTGTCGCGACCTCGTCAAATGCAAACATGGCAGCCTGAGCGAGCAGGCGGAACGGCATGGCAAAGGTGACCGTACTACCTTGTCCGCGCTTTCCATCAATGTGAATTTCACCGCCCATGGTGTGGAGCAGCCGACGGCAAATCGCCAGACCCAGACCGGTTCCTCCGCGATCCGTATCATCGCTTCGTGCCTGGAAGAAAGGCGTGAACAGTTCGTCGACCGCCGATGCATCCACGCCGATGCCCGTGTCTGTCACCTTGAATTGCAGCCAGACTTGGCGACCGTCATCCCGGTGCCGCGTCACCTCCACGTGGACGCTGCCCTTGTTTGTAAACTTGATCGCATTGCCAATGACATTAAGCAGTATCTGATTCAGCTTGCCGCGCTCGCCTGTCAGCACCACGGGAACATCACTGGCAATGTTGGCAACAAGCGTCAGGCCGCGTTCGCGTGCATTGAAGCCCTGAAGCGCCAGCATGCCATCAACCAGCTGGTGTACCGAAAACGTGGTGCAGGCAGTCTCGGCCTTGCCTGCCTGCACCCGGGCAAACATCAGCATGTCGTCAACAATTTCCAGCACTGTTGTCCCCGCGTTCGTGATGAGCCGGGCGTACTCCTGTTGACGGGCGTCCAGACCGGTTTGATCCAGCAGATTGGCTGCCCCGACGATACCGCTGAGCGGCGTACGCAATTCGTGGCTGAGTGCGGCCAGGAACATGTCGCGTGAGCGGTTGATATCTTTAGCTTCTTGGAGCCGATTTTCCTGACGAATGATTTTGTCCTGGAGCGGGACGGCAATCCGGCTTTCGGCTGTAGACAGGCGCCGGGCAAGCAGTACCACCCAAAGCATGGCAGCCATGGCCACTGCAACCAACAATGCGATGACAACCGTCACACCCAACTCTGGATCCCCAAAAAAAAGCTCCGGCATCATAGCCGGAGCGTATTCAGCTTTCAGCCAGCTGATAGCTTAACCAGAAGCCGCATCCTTTGCATTTTCTGCGAGGAAGTCAAGCACGGTCTGCTGTTCTTCCGATGTCAGACCCGCACGGGGGAACATGCTCTCGGTAATGCCTTTCCATTGGTTGAAGGTGTAGTCACCCGGCTCTCGTGCCACGTGACACAGCGTACACCGACCGTAAAAGAGCTTCTCGCCGGGTGTCATGTCGGCCATGGCCGCACCCTTGAGTTCTTGTGCCCGGGCAACCAGCGCCATGCCTTCAATATCCAGACCGAGGTCAGGGCCTTCTTCGATGGCTGGGGGCTCGAAGGCGAGGTTTTCGGACTCGGGGTCGGTACACTTGCGCAGGCCCGCAATACACGTGTTGGCACTGGTGGCCTGACTCAGGCCGCTGGAGGCTACGCTGGTGGTGATCATGTTGATGGAACCACTGTTGCAGCGACCCTTGGAATCCAGCTGTATCCAGCCGCCCTCTTCAAGGCTGGCCACGCCTTTCATGATCTTGTCCGTGACGCGTGCGCCACAAATGACGGTGCCACGATCGTTATAGAGTTCGACCAGATCGCCGTCTTCGATGCCCTGCGCCTTGGCGTCCTCGACGCTGATCAGAACATGCTGACGGCCCTGAATGTGTTGCTCGTCGCGCACGCTGGTGTTGGCCATCTGGGAGTGAAGGCGATGGAAAGGATGCGGACTGACCACATGCACCTGGCCTTCCTTTGCATTACCCAGGTATTCGACTGGTTCCAGAAACTTGGGGATGGGGGGGCAATCGGGTACGTTGGCGCGCGCAATGGCTTCGCAGTAGAGCTCGATCTTGCCTGACTCGGTATGCAGCGGATTGGCTTCGGGATCGTTGTAGAAGTTGCCGTGGCGCACCCACTGCCGCATTGCTTCGGGAATCTCGAGCTCGACCACGCCTGTTTCCCAGAACTCTTCGAATGGCACGTCGGTTTCGGCATTTTCGTAGGCTTGCTCCAGGATCTCGTCAACCGACAGACCTTCGGTAAACTGGAAACCCACACCCATGATCTCACCAAGACGCCGGAAGATGTCGAAGTCGCTCATGCTTTCGCCATAGGGTTCAATGACCTGTTTCATGGCGTAGATCTTGTCATTGCTGTAGGTGCCCCCGGTGGAGATGTCATTGCGCTCCAGTGCGGTATTGGCTGGCAGGACAATATCAGCGAAACGGGCCGAGGCACACCACCACGGGTCCTGGCAGATGTAGGTTTCAACCTGCTGATTCATGGCGCGAATCAGTTCGTTGGTATCCTGCTGGTGGGAAAACACGTTGTTGCCGGCCGTGTAGACCAGCTTGACATCGGGGTAGACTCCTTCGGAGCCATCGCGTGTGTAGGTCTTGCCGGGGTTGAGCAGCATTTCGCTGATGCGCGATGCCGGGCAACGCGTGGTAATGGGGTTGCGACCCTGCGAAATACCAATGGGCATGACCTTGGTGGACTGGGGCATGCCGCCACAGCCGTAATGCCAGCTGAAGCCAATGCCTTCGCCCGGCTTGCCGATCTTGCCCAGCATGGCCACCAGGTTGACTGCCGCCCAGTGCGCCAGCTCGCCGTGATGCGCCCGCTGCAGTGACCAACCCACGGCAAACTGCGTGCGCTTGGCCAGGAACAGCTCGACCATTTCAACAATTTTCTCGGCTGGAATACCCGTGATTTCCGCGGCCCATTCAGGCGTCTTGGCGGGGGAGCCGTCTTCGTCTTCACCAAGCAGGTAGGGAATGAACTTGTCAAACCCGACCGTGTATTTGTCGAGATACGCCTGATCGTGCTTGTCGTTGGTGTAAAGGTAATAGGACATGGCCAGGAACAGCGCCGCATCCGTATTGGGCACGATTTTTACCCATTCGGAATCCATGGCGTCATCGGTGGTCGTGACCTGTGGATTGATGGAAATGAACTTGACGCCGCGTTCCTTGATCTTTTTCCAGCGGGGATACATCTGGTGGTCGGCAACCGTAAATTCCACCCGGTTGTTTTTCCAGGGATCACAGCCTATCCAGACCATGACTTCTGTCTTGTCCGCCAGGACTTCCCAGGAGGTTTGCGGCGAATAGACTTCCATGTCGCCCATGATGTGCGGCAAGCTTATCTGGGAGGCGCCTGCAGAATAATCCCCGGTGGTGACAGAGTGGCCGCCAATAAGGTTGAACAGACGTCCTTGCAGAACCTGTGGACGCAGCAGCCCGGCATGCGACCAGCCGCCATAGGAAGCACTGAAGAGCGCTTCGTTGCCGTGCTTTTCGGCCGTGGTGAGGATGGCGTTGGCTGTCAAGGCCAAGGCCTCATCCCAGGTCACCCGTACAAAGGGTTC
>DATGUI010000181.1:0-4665 GCA_035301405.1 Burkholderiaceae bacterium | reverse complement strand
CGCAACAGTGACGCGGCAATTCGCTTGGGCCCGGGGAAGTAGGACCATTCGTGTGCATGGGGATAGGGGGTGTCCCAGCCCGTGATGCGTTGGATGGGCACTTCAAGATGGTAGAAGCAATGGGTCTGGATCAGCGTGGTGAGCTCGGCTGCGAACCCGCTGGTTTGTGTTGCCTCGTGAACAATCACGCAGCGGCCGGTTTTTCTGACAGAAGCGAGAATAGCCTCCAGATCCACCGGCCATAATGTGCGCAGATCGAGGATTTCGGCATCGACCCCGCCTTCTTCGGCAGCAGCCTGACACACATGCACCATGGTGCCATAAGTGAGGACCGTGACATCGTTGCCGGCACGGACCACGCTGGATGACTCCAGCGGAATGCGGTAGTAGCCTTCGGGCACCATGCCGGCCGGGTGCTTTGACCAGGGCACCACGGGCTTGTCGTGATGTCCGTCGAACGGACCGTTGTACACCCGCTTGGGTTCAAGAAAGATGACCGGGTCATTGGACTCGATGGCGGCAATCAACAGCCCCTTGGCATCGTAGGGGCTGGAGGGCATGACCACGCGCAAGCCCGCAACATGGGTGAAGATGGCTTCCGGGCTCTGGCTATGGGTCTGGCCACCGTAGATGCCGCCTCCACTGGGCATGCGTATCGTCAAGGGTGCAATGTAGTCCCCGGCAGACCGGTAGCGCAGGCGTGCCGCCTCGGAAACAATCTGGTCCGTGGCAGGGTAAAAGTAGTCTGCAAACTGGATTTCCACCACCGGGCGCAGTCCATAGGCACACATGCCCACGGCCGCTCCTACGATGCCGCCCTCGGAAATGGGCGCGTCAAAGACCCGCGTCTTGCCGTGCCGGGCCTGCAGGCCTTCGGTACAGCGAAACACGCCACCAAAATACCCGACGTCCTGACCGAACACGACCACGTTATCATCGCGGGACAGCATGACATCCATGGCTGAACGCAGCGCCTGGATCATGGTCATGGCAACCCGGTTTCCGGATGAGGTTTCCGTCGTCATTTCAGCGCCTCCATCTGCTCCAGCTGCAAGCGCAGGTGCCAGGGCATGTCTTCGTAGACATCCTCGAACATGGTGGCTGAATCGGCAATCTGGCCGGATGCCACCGTGCCATGGGATTCGGCCTCGCGCTGCGCTGTCACCACTTCCTGGCGCACCTGCTCCAGCGCTTGCTCGTGCTGCGTTTCGGACCAGGCTCCCAGAGCAACCAGGTGTTGCTTGAGACGCGCAATGGGGTCCCCCAGCGGGAAGCCCTGCCAGTCATCGCGCGGGCGATACTTGGAGGGGTCATCTGACGTGGAATGCGGACCGGCCCGGTAGCTGACCCACTCGATGACGGTAGGCCCCAGGTTGCGCCGGGCACGCTCGGCCGCCCACTGTGAAACGGCATGCACCGCCAGAAAATCGTTGCCATCGGCTCGCAGCGAAACAATGCCCGTGCCGATGCCCCGGGCCGCAAACGTCGTGTTCTCGCCGCCGGCCAGACTCTGAAAGGTGGAAATGGCCCACTGGTTGTTGACGATATTCAGGATGACGGGCGCCTGATAGACATGGGCGAAGGTAAGCGCTGTCTGGAAGTCCGCCGCAGCGGTGGAGCCGTCGCCTATCCAGGCGGAGGCAATACGGGTATCCCCCTTGATGGCCGACGCCATGGCCCAGCCAACGGCCTGCGGAAACTGTGTCGCCAGATTGCCCGAGATGGAGAAAAAACTGTAATCAGGGCGCGAGTACATGACCGGCAGTTGGCGGCCCATGAGATGGTCGCAGCGATTGGAAAACAGTTGGCACATCATGTCGGCAAGTGGACAGCCCCGGGCAATGAGCATGTTTTGCTGCCGGTAGGAAGGGAACACCATGTCGTCAGGATTCAGGGCCATGGCTTGTGCCGTGCCAATGGCCTCTTCTCCGAGACTTTGCATGTAGAAGGACATTTTCTGCTGGCGCTGGGCCATCAGCATGCGCTCGTCAAAGAGGCGGGTGCGCATCATGACCTGCAAACCCTGGATCAGGGTGTCGGTGTCAAGACCGGGATCCCAGGGGCCCTGGGCGTGGCCGTCGTCATCCAGCACGCGTACCAGCCGCCAGGCCATGTCGTGCATGTCGGCAATGGTGGCCTCAACGCGGGGGCGCGGTGCCTGACCGGCGGGCTCGAGCCTGAGATAGGAGAAATCTGTCTTGTCGCCCGGACGCCCGGAGGGCTCGGGCACATGCAGACGCAGTGCAGAAGAATGTGTCATGGCAGCGAAAACATCTTGTGGATTTTTCAAATGGCGATACAGCCCGGTGCAGCCTTGTGAGCCGCACTTTCCGCTATCATCGCTCAAAATGGCGTGGTGCGCAATATTCAGCGTCTTGACGAAGCGGCGTCGTTCGACCAATTCAATCACCCTGCGCTGACTGCTCGAAGACATGATGCCAGTAGCGTAGACGCGCCTGGCGTTGCGCGCTGACCTCCAGCTCTGACGAGCAGGAACACAGGATCACGGCACCATGATGATCAGAGCGCCAGACCCGGCTGCCCGCTGTCTGCCAGCGTGCCACGGCATGCGGATGAGGATGCCCGTAACGGCTCCATGCACCCGCCTGCATGATGACATGCGATGCAGCGGCTGCCTGAACAAACTGTCTGTCGGAAGAGCCACGCGAGCCATGATGGGCCGCCAGCACGACATCGTGAGGGCGCAGCCCCGCAGCAACGAGGGATTGCTCCTGCCTCGCATTGATGTCACCCGTCAGCAACAGTGAATGGTGGGCGCCCCTGATGGACAAGACGCAACTGCCCCGATTGCGCTCCCGCGAGCTTTGGGCGCCGGCGGCTGTCGCCGATGGTTCCCGCGGCCAGAGCATTTCGAAGGTAACGCCGTCTACCGTCCATTGCTGTCCTCGTCGACACCAATGCATGTCTTTTGGCAGAGTGATGTCACGCGCGTAGGGACCCAGCTTTTGTGCTTCGTCGTCCAGCCAGCTGGCCATGTCAAAGGACGCCAGTGATCGCCCCACTGGCAGGGCAGCGAGCACGCTTCGCAGGCCGCCCACATGATCCAGATCAGCATGCGACAGCACCAGGGTGTCGAGCTTGCGCCATCCCTGGTGCCTGAGAAAAGGCACAATGATGCGATCGCCATCATCCGCTTCCACGTGATGGCGCAGGCCGGCATCAAAAAGCAGCGTGTGGTTGGCGGTACGCACCGCAATGGCACTCGCCTGCCCCACATCCAGCGCCGTGGCCTGCCAATGGCCTGAGGCCAGCCGCGGCGGACTCGCCAGCAAGGCGGGGAAAATACCCAGCCAGGCCAACCTCTGCAATGGCAGGCCGCGTGGCAGCAATACCATCACTGCACTCACCAGGGCGATCATCATCGCGCCCTGCCCTGGCTGGGCAATGGCGATACTGGCCAGTGGCAGGTCGGCCAGCCATTCCGTCGGTTTCATCATGGCACTGAGCACGCCGTGTGCCACACTCGTCGTCAAGCCAACCAGACCATGGGAACCCGGTACCAGCACCGCCAGCGCAGCCAGCAAGGCCAGGGGCGTCACCACCACGCTGATGATCAGAATAGCGTAGGCATTGGCCAGCGGGGACACCAGCGATATTTCGTTGAAAAGCATGGCCAGCGGCCCCAGCAGCAAAAACGTGATCAGCAACTGGATGCGAGCGGCCATCAACGTGTGACGCCACAGACGCAGTCTCCAGGGCGGCTGCCTGGGGCCGGGCAACGCGCCGCGCCCGGCTGACGCATCTGCCGCTATCAGTATGGCAACCGCCGTGAAGGACAACCAGAACCCGCTGGACAACATGGCCCAGGGATCAAACAGCACCACCATGAAGGCAGCCACCAGCAGCAATCGCGAAGATGCGACCGCAACACGGGCCATCAGCAGGCCAATAAAACTTGCCAGCATGAGGAAGGTTCGTTGTGCAGGAATGCCCCAGCCCGCCAGCAGACAGTAGACGGCGGCGAGGATCAGCGCCACGGCACCGGCTGCCACCCGCACAGGTGTCCGTTCTGCCACGGCATGCCGCCGCCAGCGCAGACGACGCCAGACCCACGCCGTGACCGCGGCACCCAGCCCGGCGATCAATGAAACGTGAGTACCACTGATCGCAACGAGATGCGCCAGCCCCGTCTTTCTGAAAACCTCCCACTGGCGCTGCGCAATGCTGCCCTGATCGCCCAGAGACAAGGCCAGCAACACCCCGCCATATTCATGGTTGTTCAGAAACGGCTGCAAGGCCTCGCGTATCTGGTGGCGCCAGCGCTGCACACGGATGATGGCACCAGATCCTGGCCGCTGGGACAGTAACCACGGCGTGCCCCGGACTTTTCCCATGGCCCGTATGCCTTGTGCAAAGACGTGGCCTTCATGATCGAAGCCGCCCGGGTTGGCATTGCCATGTACCGGCTTGAGCACCAGCGCCATGCGCCAGAGCTGTCCGGGCTGTACGAGTGGCAGCTGTGAACGATCAGGATCCGGGTGGGCGTAAGGTCCACGCCACACGGGTTCGGACCAGCGTACCCGAATGCGCGCCGGCACCCCTGCCGGCCGGGAGGATACCACGTGCGCATCAAAGCGCCAGCCGGCCTGATCCAGGACCGGCAGACTGGCAACCCGCAACCGGACCCGAGCCACCTGATCAACA
>DATGUI010000180.1:0-5183 GCA_035301405.1 Burkholderiaceae bacterium | reverse complement strand
GCATACCACTGAAATAATGGAGAGCATCCGTGACCACAGTAACCGGCACTGGTAACAACGAACAGGCGGCTGCCCTTTCGGCTGCCAGCCAGCGTGCTGACAGTCTCATGGGGGATACCGAAGATCGCTTTCTGACCTTGCTGGTCACCCAGTTGCGCAATCAGGATCCGCTCAACCCCATGGACAACGCCGAGGTGACTTCACAGATCGCTCAGCTGTCTACCGTCAACGGCATCAACAAGCTGAATGAAACCTTGCTTGCCCTGTCCGGGCAAATGGACGTTTCCCAATCCATGCAGGCCGCCAACCTGATCGGCAAGGGGGTCCTGGTGCCCGGGGGCAAGGTGGCGCTTGGCAGCCACCCCGAAGACGACTCCATGAAGGTCGCCACCCCGTTTGGCGTTGACCTCATCTCGCCCGCTGAAAACGTCAAGGTCACCCTGCACGATGCCAGCGGCAAGGCCGTACGCACCATTGACCTTGGCCCGCAAGCCTCGGGTGTGCTCGAATTGCAATGGGATGGTACGGGCGACGGCGGCTCGCCCCTCAATAATGGTGCCTATACGGCACAGGTTTCCGCCACCAATGCAGACGGAGAAGCAGTACCTGCTGAAGTCCTCACCTACGGCGAAGTCGCCAGTGTGGCGTATTCATCCACGGGTCTGGTGCTGGACCTCGGTCTGTCCGGGCAGCACTCTTTGCTGGATATCCGCAAGATCATGTAAGTGCAAGCATAAACAACATCACGGCTCTTGCGCCGAGTGGGTCGTCGCAAGGGTTTCATTATCAAACAGCAGTCAATCAGAGGTTTCAGATATGGGTTTCGGACAAGGTTTAAGCGGCTTGAACGCGGCATCGCAGTCACTGGATGTCATCGGCAATAATATTGCCAACTCCGGTACGGTGGGCTTCAAGGCGGCAGACGTCTCGTTTGCGGATGTCTTTGCCAGTTCCCGTGTGGGGCTGGGTACCCAGGTAGCTGGGATCAACCAGCGCTTTGCCATCGGTACAGTCAAGGACACCGGCAACCAGTTTGACATCGCCATTGATGGAGAAAAAGGTTTCTTTCGGGTGCTGGACACCAACGGGGCCGTGCTCTATACCCGCAATGGCCAGTTCCACGCCAACAAGGACAATGAAATCGTCAACGCCCAGGGCCATCGGCTGACAGGCTATGCGGTTGGCGAGGGCAATCCCACGCCCATCAAGGTGCCTACCGGCAATATCGAGCCCCAGGCCACCGACCGCATCGAGCTCAAGACCAACCTGGATGCCAACGCCGAGGTCATTGACACTACCGTTGCATTTGACCCCACTGACGGCGATACCTTCACGCATTCCCAGCCGGTCGATGTATACGATTCGCTGGGCAACGCCCATCAACTGGTGCAGTATTTTGTAAAGCGCGGTGAAAGTGGCGGCAACAGCCAATGGGAGGTCTACTACACCCTTGATGGTGATGACAGCAACATCACGTCAACCAATCCCCATGCCATGGAGTTTGACAGCGCTGGCATTCTGGTCAGCGGCGATACCCTCCAGCTTTCCATCGAGAACATGGGAGGCGCAAACTCACCAGCCGAAGACCTGGAAATCGACATGCGTTATGCCGGTTCCACCCAGTTTGGTGGCAAGTTTTCGCCCTCGTTCACGCAAACCGGCTACCCGACGGGTGAATACGCCAGCATGAGCATAGACTCGGATGGCACCATCGTGGCGCGCTATACCAATGGCGAAACCAAGTCCATGGGCACCGTCGTACTGGCCGATTTCAAGAATCTGCAGGGGCTGGATCCGATGGGTGGCAATGCCTGGGCCGAAACGTCCGCTTCGGGCCAGCCGATTCTGGGTGTACCGGGCAGCAATGGCCTGGCCATGCTCAAGGGTCAGTCGGTAGAGGAGTCCAACGTGGACATGAGCGCAGAGCTCGTCAACATGATCATCGCACAGCGCACCTATCAGGCCAACGCACAGACCATCAAGACTCAGGACCAGATCATGCAAACCCTGATTACCCTGCGCTAGATGGCTAGCCGGAAAATCGCAGCAATCGGGATACTGTAAATCATGGATCATCTTGTCTACACGGCCATGTCGGGGGCGGCACGCACGCTGGAGCAGCAGTCTGTCATCAGCAATAACCTGGCCAACGTCAACACCACCGGGTTTCGGCAGCAACTCTCGTTGTATCGTGCCGTGCCCATTGTGGGGCAGGCGGGCGAGCACCAAACGCGTGCCTCCACGCTCACCACCACGCCGGGCTCGTTGATGGAGCAGGGCGCCATGGCTGAAACCGGTGATCCCCTTGATCTGGCCATTGCCGGAAAAGGCTGGTTTGCGGTTCAGACGCCACAGGGCGAGGCCTACACCCGGGCGGGGGACTTCATGATCAGTCCTGACAACATGCTGGTCACGGCCACCGGCCTGCCGGTGCTGTCGGAAGACGATCAACCCATGGAAGTGCCCGAACGCGGCAGCCTGACCTTCTCACCTGACGGTACGGTTACAGCGCTGGGGGCGGGCGACAACGCAGCGGATATCCAGGTGCTGGGGCGGATCAAGCTGGTCAATCCTGATGAGTCCGCGCTTATGCACAGTGATGATGGTCTGTTTCGCCTGCCCGATGGCCAGGTGGCGCCAGCTGACGAAAGCGTCAGGGTGGCCCAGGGGTTTATCGAAAAAAGCAATGTCAATCCCGCTGAAGCCATGGTGGGCCTCATTGCCAACGCACGCCGCTTCGAGCTGCAAATGAAGCTCATTGCCGATGCCAGCAGCAATGCGGAACGCGCCAACGGTATTTTGTCAGCAGGTACATAAACGATCTGTCAGCGGGACCGGGGCTGGTCCCACCGCTTTATCTCTCGGGAATCAACCATGATACGTTCACTATGGATATCCAAGACCGGTCTGGAATCACAGCAGACCAACATGGATGTCATTTCCAACAACCTGGCCAACGTCAATACCACGGGTTTCAAGCGGGGCCGGGCGGTTTTTGAAGACCTCATGTATCAGACCATGCGTCAGCCGGGCGCACAGGTAGGGGCGGCCAACCAGCTTCCCACCGGTCTGCAGATTGGCACCGGCGTACGCACCGTGGCCATGGAACGCATTCATACGCCGGGCAACCTCAAGGACACCGGCAACTCGCTGGATGTTGCCATCCAGGGTCGCGGATTCCTCCAGGTAGAAATGCCTGACGGCACCGAAGCCTACACACGCGATGGCACCTTGCAGGTTGATCAGGATGGCCAGCTGGTCACATCGGGGGGCTATCCCATTCAGCCGCCGGTCAACATCCCCGACAACGCCCTCAAGATAGAGATTACCCGGGACGGCACGGTATCGGTTACGCAGCCCGGCGCCACCGGCGTCAGCATAGAGGTCGGGCAGCTCGAATTGGCGACATTCATCAATCCGGCAGGCCTGCAAAGCGAGGGCGAAAACCTCTACGTCGAAACCGACGCCTCCGGGCCCGCCAACTTCGCCCAGCCCGGTCTGGATGGCGCTGGCCTCATTCTGCAAAACTACGTGGAAACATCTAACGTCAACGTGGCCGAAGAACTGGTCAATATGATCACAACCCAGCGGGCCTACGAGATGAACAGCAAGGCCATCCAGACGTCGGACCAGATGCTGGCGCGTCTGACACAGATCTAGATCAGATGGGATTGGCATTATCTGAGCATTTCTTTCGCATGCTGCAGCGCAGCCTGATCGGTATCTTTGCTGGTCTGGCACTGGCGCTGAGCGGATGCGCCATGATTCCGCCCGAGCCGGTGGTTACCGGGCCGCTGTCTGCCCCCCCACCGCCGGCACCCACACCGCAGGCGGTCGCCAACGGGGCCATTTACCAGCCCACGGCCTACGGCAATTATCCCCTGTTTGAAGACCGTCGCCCCCGCAACGTTGGCGATATTGTCACGGTCATCATCAAGGAAAAGACCAACGCGGCCAAGAACGTCCAGACCAATACCAATCGCAGTGGTGAGGGGTCCATGGGCATGGCGGTGGTGCCGGACTTCATGCCCAGTGCCCTGGGTCCCAGACAGGACTTCGAGATGGCAGGGGGCAATACCGCTTCGGGAACCGGGTCTTCGCGCGCCGATAACCTGTTTGAGGGCACCTTGACCACAACCGTCGTTGGCGTCCTGCCCAACGGCAATCTGCAGATTGCCGGTGACAAGCAGATGGCCATCAATCGTGGCAGCGAGCATGTCCGTTTTTCAGGGGTGGTGGATCCCCGCTCCGTCACGGGGGACAGCACGGTGCTGTCCACGCAGGTGGCCGATGCCCGCATCGAATTTCGCAGCAAGGGCGTCATGGACGAAGTCCAGACCATGGGCTGGCTGCAGCGTTTCTTCCTGAATGTTTCACCTTTCTGATTGAGGCAAGGTTATCGTCATGGCGCTCAACCGTTTTCTCCAACCTGCTTCCCGATGGTTCATTGCGCTGGCCGTGGGGTTGATGCTGGCCCTGCTTGGTCAGGTGGCCATGGCCGACCGTATCAAGGACCTGGGCAGTTTTCGGGGTGTGCGGGCCAACCAGCTGATCGGTTACGGATTGGTGGTGGGCCTGGATGGCAGTGGTGACCAGGTCAGGCAAACCCCGTTCACGCAGCAAAGTCTGACCAATATGCTGTCTCAACTGGGCGTGACGGTTCCGCAAGGCACCAACATGCAGGTCAAGAATGTGGCAGCAGTCATGGTGACGGCCCGCCTGCCGGCCTTCAGCCGTCCGGGTCAGATGCTGGATGTGGTCGTGTCTTCCATGGGCAATGCCAAGAGCCTGCGCGGCGGTACCTTGCTGATGACCCCCCTCAAGGGCGCCAACGGCGAGGTCTATGCCATTGCCCAGGGGAATTTGCTGGTGGGCGGGGCGGGGGCCCAGGCCGGCGGCTCGCAGGTGCAGGTCAACCAGCTCAATGGCGGTATCATTTCCAATGGCGCTATTGTCGAACGGGATGTGCCCACCACCTTTGCCGAAAACGGCCAGATCATGCTGGAACTCAACAGCAGCGATTTTGGTACGGCCGAAGCGGTGGTCAATGCCCTGAATGCCCACATGGGGCCCGGCACGGCGTTGGCTCAGGATGCTCGCGTCATTCAGATCCAGGCGCCAGTGGACTCCTCCAGCCAGGCACGGTTTCTTTCCCAGGTTGAAAACCTGGAAGTCCGGCTGCC
>DATGUI010000179.1:0-4850 GCA_035301405.1 Burkholderiaceae bacterium | reverse complement strand
CACGGGGGAGTGGGTCCTGTCACTTGACGCCGACGAACGCGTCACGGAATCGCTGGCGGACGAAATTCGGGCAATTATGCAAGCGCCGCAAGCAGAGGGCTACTACATTGCCCGGCTGTCCAATTTCTGCGGGCGCTGGATTCGACACAGCGGCTGGTGGCCTGATTACGTCCTGCGGCTGTTTCGTCGTGGCACGGCCCGATTCTCCGACGCCATCGTTCACGAAAGCGTCACGCCCCCTGCCGACACGGCCCGTCTGCAGGGCCATTTCCTGCATTATCCTTACCGAGACCTGGAGTCCCTGATTGCCAAGGTCAATCGCTATTCAACCGACGGCGCTGCCATGATGCATGCCAAGGGACGGCATACCGGGGTGGCCGGTATCATCACGCATTCTGTCTGGACGTTTGTCCGCATCTATATCTTGCGTCGCGGGTTTCTGGACGGTCCGGAAGGCTTTATCCTGGCAGCCGTGGGGGCCGCAGGCAGTTTCTTTCGTTACAGCAAGCTGTTTTTCCTGCAACGCCGGTCATGAATATCCTGTTTACCAACTTTCATGCAACGGATGGTGGCGGCCATGTCACCTATATCCTCAATCTTGCCAGGGCGCTGGCCAGTGAGCACGAAGTGACCATCGCCACGCCTTCTACCAGCCGTCTGTATCGGTATGCAGCCGACATACCGGGTGTTCGCCGTCTGGATCAATGGTATACCTCGCGGGTACAGAAAATGGTTCCCGAAGTTCGCCAGTTGCGAGCCCGGTTGCGTCAGGGTCGCTACGATCTGGTGCACATCAATGGCTCGGCAGACCACCGGCACCTGATGTTCGCCTGCATGGGCTTGCGTCATCGGCCACGGCTGGTGTGGACCAAGCACAATGACCACTCTGTCACCAGTTTTGGCAATCATCTTCGTGCCCGCTGGGGGACGGACCACGCCATTGCGGTCAGCCAGTACGTGGCGGATTTTCTCCAGGCGTCTCCGTATCGGCACAAGCCGCTGACGGTCATCCGCCACGGTATAGACACCGACAGGCTGTCTCCGGTCGCGCCCCGGGACAAGGCCCGATGGCGACGGGCGCTTCTGGGGGCCGGGCATGATGACACCATTGTGCTGAGCAGTTCGGGTGGCACCGACTATGACAAGGGCTGGCTGGATCTCCTGGCCGCATTATCCTTGCTGCCGCGGGTACAACGACAGCGGTTTCGCGTTGTGGTGGCGGGCAGCCAGCCCGATTCGGCCAAGCTGGCCCGGGTGGCCGAACTGGGCGTCCAGGATCTCGTTGTCTTTCCCGGGCTGGTTGACGATGTCCGCCCCGTGCTGGGAGCCTGCGATGTCGGCTTTGTCCTGTCCTACCGCGAAGCGCTGTCTTACGCCTGCCGTGAAGTCATGGCACTGGGCTTGCCCGCGCTGATCACCGATGTGGGCGGCCTGCCTGAAAACGTCACCGCTGGTGAGAACGGCTGGATTGTTCCACCCCGTTCGCCTGCACACATACAGTCCGTGTTGCAGTCTCTGCTGCAAGAGACGGACCTGATCGACCGGGCAGGCCGGGCAGCCCGGTTGACTGCCGAGCAGCAATTCGGGCTTGATGATTTTGTCCAGGCAACCTGTGCCGTGTATCAGCAGGTGCTGGCTGGCTGACGCCTTCGTACATTCTGGAGCCAAGTATAATGGCGCACATGATTCCCATCCTCATGTACCATCAGATCGGGCAGCCCTCGCCAAAGGGGACGCCATTTCGTGGCCTGACCGTTCATCCCGATGATTTCCGGCGCCAGATGACCTGGCTGAGCCGGCTGGGTTATCGTGGCCTGTCCATGCGCGATTTGCTGCCCTATATACGCGGCGAAAAACAGGGAAAGGTGGTCGGCATCACGTTTGACGATGGCTATCGCAACGTCCACGACAATGCCTTGCCCATTCTGGACAGACTGGGATTCACTTCGACCAATTATTTCGTGTCGCAGCGTCTTGGCGGCGGTAACGACTGGGATTACGAAATCGGCATACCCCACTCTGATCTCATGTCCGTCACTGAAATGCGCGCCTGGCACGACGCCGGCCAGGAAGTCGGCTCGCATACGCTGGATCACGTCCATTTGCCCGACCTGACGCCCGAGGAAGCCAATCGTCAGGTTCACGAATCCCGTGATCAGCTCGAGCAATGGCTGGGGGCGCCCGTTGAGGCCTTCTGCTACCCCTATGGGGACGAGTCCCCGGCCATACGAAAAATGGTTGAGGCGGCTGGCTACAGCAATGCCACCACCACGGAAAGAGGCCTGGTCAGGCCCGATGACGACATTTTTGGCCTGCCCCGGTCCACCGTGGCGCGTTCCACCAATATCGTGCGATTCCTGCAACGCTGTCTGACCCGCCTGGAAGACAACAAGCGCCGCCGGAAACAGGCACTTGCAGCCTGACCAGCCAGCCCCCATGAGGCGCCTGCGCATTGCTTTCGTGGTCGATCGCTTCGGACGCCAATGGGGAGGTGCAGAGGCGTATGGCGTCGCACTCGTGCGTGAACTATCCGCTCATCACGATATCACGGTGCTCGCCCGTGATTACGACCCGGATTGCGGCTTGCAGCTTCCCTATGTCGCACTCAAGACCCGTTCTTTCTGGCCCAGCTGGGTGCGCGTGTGGCTACATGCGCGCCAGGTGGCAAGCCAGACGCGCCAGGGTTATGACATCGTGCACTCCCACAGCAATGGCTGGGCGGGTGATATCGAGGTCGTGCACGTCACGCCCGTGCGTTATCGCTGGGGCGTACAGGCCATGTCGCGTCTGAAGCGCATCATGGCAAGCATCAGCCCGCGTGTGCAAACCTACCTGGGCCTGGAAGCCCGGCGCCTGGCGCCCCGTGAAGGTCACTTCGTGGTGGCCGTATCGGCGCTCATTGAACAACAGTTGCAGCAAGCCTATGGCCGGCCGGTCGCACAAGCCGTGATTCCGCCAGGGGTGGACATGCCAGCGGCAGATGTTGACGATCGGATCAGGGACAGGACGCGGCAGGAACTGGGGCTGACGGATACTGACCAGGTCGCCATTCTGGTCGCCCGCAACCCGCTCAGAAAGGGGCTGGAAACCGCCATGCAGGCGTGCTTGCAGCTTCCACCGGCATTCCGGTTGCTGGTGGTGGGCAGCAGTGCCGCGACCCGGACGGCGCTGGAATCCATGCCGGACTTTCACACGCTGGCCGATCGCCTGATCCTGCTGCCCCCGGTGACCGATGTGTCTCCTTACTATCGCGCGGCGGACTGCTGCATACACCCCACCCGCAATGACAGTTTTGGCATGGTGCCCCTGGAAGCCATGGCCCACGGCCTGCCTGTGGTCGTGAGTACCGCCCCCTGGTGTGGCTTTGCACATTATCTGACAAACGATAGAGATGCCATCCTGCTTGATCGCCCGACGGATGCCACGGCCCTGGCGCAGGCCCTGAAACGTCTGGCGTCGGATTCCTCGTACAGACAGCGTCTTGTCCAGGGTGGTTACGAACAGGCGCGTCGGCGCTCGTGGTCGGCCATTGCAAAGCAGTATCAGAGCCTGTATGACCAGGTGGAGCGAACCCGGTAGTCTGAAGTCAGCCTAAAGCCAGCCACGCAGCCGATAAATGAAAAAGGCCGCGTACTCCTTGATGATGGACCGGCTGGCTTCCAGTGCCCGCCCGTTTGGGAGCCAGGCGAAGAAAAAGCCGGCTTCATCGGGTGGCAGGATCTGCGGGGTCACCCCGGCCGGGACCGCTTCAAGGCCCTCGTGGCGGAATACGGCCATGGCGCGGGGCATGTGCAGAGCAGACGTCACCAGCAAGACTTTTGTCAGCCCTTCCTGCTTCAGCAGCCTGGCCGTATAGACGCCGTTTTCATGGGTGGTCAGGCTTTGTGTCTCAAGCAGCAGCGCGTGTTCGGGAATATGTTGCTGGCCCAGCAGGCGCGCCATCATCTGTGCTTCACTGAGGGTGCCATCCAGGGCTGCGCCCGATAGCACCAGGGTGGGGGCCCGTTGTTCGCGATACAGCTCGGCAGCGCGGTCTACCCGGCTTGCGGCCGTCACGGGGTTATACGTCTGAAACCAGTTTTGCCGATTATTGGCGGTATGTCCCCCCAGCACCACAATGGCTTGCGCCTGTGGCAGCTGACGGGCCGCCACATGGGGATGCTGAAATTCCAGGCGACCGCCCAGCCACAGCGATGTGGCTGGTATCGACCACAGCAGCAGCCACCCCAATCCGGTGGCAACAAAGGTCCAGCCTGTCTTGCGCCGTCTGACAAGCAGAAAAACGACGCCCACGCTGACCAGAACCAGGCACAGGTTGCCGGGTATCACCAGTCGGGCCAGCTGGCTGCTCAATGTCATGGCATGCTCCGCGTGATGGCCTTGGGCAAAATGGGTTGCAGCGTATCCAGCACCTCGGACAACGACGGCCAGTGATCAAGCCCGCCCAGACAGATAGCGTCGGGGGACCACGGGCCCGTACGCGCCGCTTCTGTCACGCCAAACAGCGTGATTTGTCTGGCACCGGCCGCAGCAGCAAGGTGGGATACCCCCGAATCATTGCAGATCACGATCCGGGCCAATCGGGCAAGGGCGGCAAACGCGCCAAGATCCATGGCAGGCAGACAGGTCGCGCCTGGCGCATTGGCCTGCGCCTGGGCACGCTCTGGGGGCGGGGGGCACATCACGACTGTCTGTCCCTTGCCCTGCAGGGCTTGTGTCAGCGCATCAAATGTGGCCACACCTTGTTCTTGCCCCGATGGTAGCCCACCGCCGTGGGGGCGATCAGGATGAAATCATCCGGCTCGATGTTTGCCTGACGCAAGACTTGCCGGGCCTGCTGCTCCTGAGAG
>DATGUI010000178.1:0-4380 GCA_035301405.1 Burkholderiaceae bacterium | reverse complement strand
AGGGCACGGCCGCTGGTAATGACGGCGGCCTCTTTGCCAAACAGCAGTTGCTGGACACCCTGGTTGTATCCGGGTATGCCTTCAATGGGCAGATAACCGCGTGCGCTGCCTTCTTGGGCAAGCGCCATTTCGGCCTGGCTGACAGCCTTGAGCAGCGGCAGGCGGCCATTGTCGTCTGTGTAGACGCCGACGCCCAGGTTGACCTTGTCGGGGCGGGAATCGGCATTGAATTGTTCGTTCAGACCTAAAATGGGGTCACGGGGTGCGAGTTGCACCGATTGGAAAATTGACGTCATGAGATGGTGTAGTGATGGGTAAGCAGACAGACGAAATGGTACATGGGATAATAACGGGTTTACCCTTAGTGTGTCTAGAATGAAGCCGTTCAAACCGGGTTTTGCCAGCTTTCCTGACAGTCCTTTTCAGCTTTATCAGCCTTATGCGCCGGCAGGCGATCAGCCCGCCGCCATCCAGTCATTGGTTGAAGGCCTTGAAGACGGCCTGATGGGGCAGACGCTATTGGGCGTGACGGGTTCCGGAAAAACCTACACCATGGCCAATGTGATTGCACGTACGGGCCGGCCCACGCTGGTGCTGGCCCCCAACAAGACATTGGCCGCGCAGCTGTATGCCGAGATGCGTGAATACTTCCCCCGTAACGCGGTGGAGTATTTCGTGTCGTACTACGATTACTACCAGCCGGAAGCCTACGTGGCTGCCCGCGATCTGTTCATTGAAAAGGACTCGTCCATCAACGAGCACATCGAGCAGATGCGCCTTTCAGCCACCAAGAGCCTGCTTGAACGTCGTGACACCATCATCGTGGCCTCCGTCTCGTGCATTTACGGTATTGGCAACCCGGGCGATTACCACGCCATGGTGCTTACCCTGCGCCAGGGCGATACCATTTCCCGGCAAGAGTTGCTGGGCCGCCTGGTCAACATGCAATACGAACGCCAGGATGCCGACTTCATACGCGGCACGTTTCGGGCGCGCGGTGATGTCATTGATGTCTTCCCGGCCGAGCATGCCGAGCTTGCCCTGCGCATCAGCATGTTTGATGATGAAATCGAAACCCTGCAGATGTTTGATCCCCTGACAGGCAAGATTCATCACGACATCATCCGTTTTACGGTCTTTCCGGGATCGCACTACGTGACGCCGCGTGAAACCGTGTTGCGTGCCATTGAAACCATCAAGGAAGAGTTGCGCGAGCGCGTGGCTGAACTCCTGGCCAACGACCGCCTGGTCGAGGCCCAGCGGCTGGAACAGCGCACCCGCTTTGATCTTGAAATGCTGCAGGAGCTCGGCTTTTGCAAGGGCATTGAAAACTACTCCCGACACCTGTCTGGCGCGCTTCCGGGCGAGCCTCCGCCCACCCTCATTGATTACCTGCCGATTGATGCGCTCATGTTCATTGACGAGAGCCACGTCACCATGGGCCAACTAGCCGGCATGTATCGGGGCGACCGCTCTCGCAAGGAAACCCTGGTGGAGTTCGGCTTTCGGCTGCCTTCGGCACTGGACAACCGGCCCCTGCGGCTGGAAGAGTTCGAGGCGCGCATGCGTCAATGCGTCTATGTGTCGGCCACACCGGCCAACTACGAAGAAACGCACTCCGATCAGGTCGTGCAGCAGGTCGTGCGACCTACCGGTCTGGTTGACCCGGAAATTATCGTGCGTGGCGCCGCCACTCAGGTGGATGACCTGCTTGGGGAAATCAAGATACGCACGGCCCGCCAGGAGCGGGTACTGGTTACCACGCTGACCAAGCGCATGGCCGAAGACCTGGCCGAGTACCTGACGGAAAACGGCATTCGCGTGCGCTACCTGCACTCGGATATCGACACGGTCGAAAGGGTAGAGATCATTCGCGACCTGCGGCTGGGCGTGTTTGATGTCCTGGTGGGCATCAACCTGCTGCGCGAGGGCCTGGACATACCCGAAGTCTCCCTGGTCGCCATTCTGGATGCCGACAAGGAGGGCTTTCTGCGTTCCGAGCGCAGCCTGATTCAAACCATCGGGCGGGCGGCCCGCAACCTGAATGGCCAGGCCATCTTGTATGCAGACCGCATAACGGACTCCATGGATCGTGCCATGACGGAAACGCAGCGCCGCCGCGAACGGCAGCTGGCCTTCAACGAAGCCCACGGTATTACCGCCAGGGGTGTGGACAAGGCCGTGCGTGAGCTCATCGACGGCGTGCACGCCGATGTCATGGCACCGGACTCGGCCATTGAAGCGGATATTCCGCTCAAGGTCCTGCAAGACGAGAAATTGCTGGCCAATGAGATCCGCCGTCTGGAGAAAGCCATGCTGGAGCACGCCAAAAACCTGGAGTTTGAGCAGGCAGCCGCCACCCGCGATGCGCTGATGCGTCTCAAGGACAAGGCCCTGCTCGCGTGACGCCGCCCGGCGAGCGCGGGTGTGATATCGCCCGGTGATGACATGACATTGCCGGGTAAAAATACCTGCTTCAAGGCGTTGCAAAAATCCCACAAATTCGTGCGTGGCGCGCCGCTTATACCACAAGTTTGATTTGTGTACAGGCAAATATGCTTTTTTCTCTGTAACAGGTCTTGCGTTATCGCGGGTTTTCCCTCACACTCTTGCCTCATGAATAAGGTACTTTTTGTCTCTACGGGTAATCTCTGCCGCTCCCCCAGCGCCGAAGGGGTGTTTCGTAGTCTGGTTGCCGAAGCTGGCCTGACCGAAGCCGTTGAAGCGGATTCGGCCGCCACGCACAGCTACCATGTTGGCGAAACGCCCGATGCACGTGCGCAGCTTGCTGCCCGCAAGCGCGGCTATGATCTTTCTCACATTACCGCTCGCCAGATCACGCGTGACGATTTTCTCAACCATGACCTGATTCTGGTCATGGATTGGGAAAACCTGTCAGCCCTGCGTCAGATCTGCCCCAAGATCCATCATCACAAGCTGATGCTCCTGATGCGCTTCTCGAATGAGTACGAGGAAGCCACCGTGCCTGATCCGTTCTACGGCGGCACCGAAAATTTCGGCAAGGTGCTCGACTATCTCGAAGATGCATGTCAGGGGGTACTCGAGGTCATTCGCAAACGCGTTTCTCAATACCAGGCCGCCTGAGCCAAGCGTCACGGCGGGTTCCATGTCAACAGCCAGTTAATGGTTGGTGATTGTGTTAATGGTTTGTTATACTCGACTGTATTAGTCGGGTATAGGCTTGTACGCAGGCATTACATCGCTTGCCGGGCATGCCTGCCCATGTCAGTACCATTACAAGGAGCCCACTATGCGCCTCACGACTAAAGGCCGTTTTGCGGTCACCGCCATGATTGATCTGGGCTTGCGGCACCACAGCGGGCCCGTCACGCTGGCAAAGATCAGCGAACGTCAAAATATCTCGCTTTCTTATCTGGAGCAGTTGTTTGGCCGGCTGCGGCGTCACGAGCTGGTCGGCAGCGTACGGGGTCCCGGTGGCGGATACAACCTGAACCGAACGGCCCGCGATATCACCGTGGCCGATATTGTCCTGGCCGTCGACGAACCGCTTGATTCCACACACTGTGGCGGCAAGCAGAACTGTACTATTGGCCGTAATGGGCGAGATGGCAAATGCATGACGCACGAGCTCTGGTCTGCCCTGAATCGCAAGGTCGTTGATTTTCTCGACTCCGTTTCCCTGCAGGATCTGGTTGACCAGGAACGCATGCGCCAGCTTGAAGAGTCTGTCCAGGCTCAGGAAAGCACGATAAAATTACCTGAATCCAAGAAGGCATCCACCGTACCCGCCTGACAACCGTGGGTAGCCAGTTCATCGTTGTCGGGCCTTGTTTGCTTGTTGTGCCATGACCCGACCTGTCTATCTGGATAATGCGGCGACCACGCCGGTTGCGCCAGCCGTTCTGGAAGCCATGCTGCCTTGGCTGGGCGAGCACTTTGGCAACCCGGCATCCGTCAGCCACGAATACGGCTGGGATGCCGAAGAGGCGGTCGAGCGCGCCCGCCGGCAGGTGGCAGATGCCGTGGGCGCCAGCCCCCAGGAAATCGTCTGGACATCCGGCGCGACTGAATCCGACAACCTGGCTATCAAGGGTGTGGCCGAACAACACGGCCACAAGGGCCGGCACATCATTACCGTCAAGACCGAGCACAAGGCCGTGCTGGATACGTGCCGCCAGCTTGAGCGCCAGGGCTTTGAAGTCACCTGGCTGGATGTTCAGCCCAATGGCTTGCTCGATCCTGACGATTTCAAAGCGGCGTTGCGCCCTGACACCATTCTGACGTCGGTCATGCACGTCAACAATGAAATCGGCGTCATCCAGGATATCCAGACACTGGGGCAGCTCTGTCATGACCACGGTGTGTTGTTTCATGTGGATGCCGCACAGTCGGCGGGAA
>DATGUI010000177.1:0-2222 GCA_035301405.1 Burkholderiaceae bacterium | reverse complement strand
CGCGCGATGCCGTGGCCAAACTGGTGTCTGCCCGCCTGGCAGCCGACGTTCTGGATGTGCCTACCCTGATCCTGGCGCGTACCGATGCTGATGCAGCCGACCTGGTTACCGCGGATATCGACGAGAACGACCGTCCATTCCTGACCGGCGAGCGCACCGTGGAAGGGTTTTTCCGCACTCGCGCCGGTATCGAGCAGGCCATCTCGCGCGGGCTGGCCTATGCGCCTTATGCCGACCTCATCTGGTGCGAAACCGCCACGCCGGATCTGGACTATGCCCGTCAGTTTGCCGAGGCCGTCCATCGTCAGTTCCCCGGCAAGATGCTGGCTTACAACTGCTCGCCTTCATTCAACTGGAAGAAGAATCTGGATGATGCGACGATTGCCAAATTCCAGCGCGAGCTTGGCGCCATGGGTTACAAGTTCCAGTTCATCACGCTGGCTGGCTTCCACGCCCTCAACTATGGCATGTTCGAGCTGGCTCATGGCTATGCCCGCAACCAGATGAGTGCCTTTGTCGAATTGCAGCAAAAAGAGTTTGCTGCCGCAGACAAGGGATTCACGGCGGTGCGTCACCAGCGCGAGGTGGGAACTGGCTACTTTGATGCCGTGACCCAGGCCATCGAAGGCGCGGATTCCTCCACCACGGCACTGAGCGGTTCGACCGAAGCGGCCCAGTTCCAGGACGATGCATCGGATGGCTCCACCCGTGCAGCCTGAAGCACGATGTTCATGACGGCAACCTGAGCGCTGTCGTCATTTTCAACGCAAAAAACCCCGCAATGGCCCCATGCATTGCGGGGTTTTTTGTTTGATCTAGATCAATACGGGTCGTGCTGGCCATTGGTACAGTAACGCCCATGCGCGCCTATTCCATATTCTCCACACCCCGCGGGCTGTCCGATGCCGCACGTCAAAAGCGCCGGCACATGCTGGCCCGCATGGGGCTGGCCTGGCTGGTCATGATGCAGGTCACCACTCTGGCCTTTCCCGGCTATCTGCGGTCCGAGTCCATGGCGCCTGATAACCTAGCCTTGCTGGATCATGCCATTGGCATCATGAACTGGCTCAGCCTGTTTCTCAGTCTCCCCGTTATGCTATATTGCGCCTGGCCGGTCTGGCAGGGTGCGCTCGGTCGCATGCGCCACCGGCAGATCACCATGGATGTCCCCGTCGCGCTGGGCATTCTGGTGGCGTTCATTCCCAGCGCCGTCGCCACGCTCGCCGGCCAGGGTCAGGTGTATTTCGAATCGGTTTCCATGTTTGTCGCGTTTTTGCTGACCGCACGCTATCTCGAACTCAGTGCTCGTCAGTCCATTGGCATCGGAGCCTCCCATCAAGTCATTGAAAGCCTGCGCAAACAGCTGTCAGGCCATGCCAACCGGCTGGCCTTCTGGTTTGTGGTGGGGCAGCTCGCACTTGCCTTTGCGGCCGGGGCCGTGTGGTGGGCTTATCAGCCATCGCAGGCGCTTGGCGTCATGGTGGCGCTTATTGTCATCAGCTGTCCGTGTGCCATGGCCATGTCCGTGCCAACCGCCATGGCGGCTGCCCATGCCAGCATTTCCATACAATCGCAGGTCGCACCAGCCGACCTGACACGGCTGCAACACGCGACGCGTCGTGTTGCCCGGCAAAATCTTTATGGTTCCATTGCCTGGCATCTGGTTGTCACCCCCATGGCAGCCATTGGCTGGGTCGCCCCCTGGCTGGCTGCCATCACCATGCTGCTTTCTTCGCTGGCCGTGGCTGTCAATGCCATGCGGCTGTACCGGCAACAGGGAGGCGGCCGTCCACGCACGGCATGGGCGGCAAGCTCCCCTACCGGGCTGGAGGCATGACCGAATCACTGTATCTGCTTTTGGCTATCTCGGTGGTGTTTGTCATAGGGGTAGGGGCGGTGTTCTGGTGGGCAATTTTTTCCGGACAGTTTGATGACGCTAGCCAGGCCGGGGAATCCGTACTGTTCGACGACGACAGCACGCACGAGTGCGAACCCGAACCCGACAACACGGCAAGCGAAGCGGGGCCACCGGGTGCAGGGCACTCTGGCAAGGCACAGGATTAGACCGGTTCGGCAATCAGGGTTGTCCGGGTCGGGCAAGGTTTACACAAGTTTTGTTTTTTATATCTTTTTGAGGAAATGTTCATGGGCACTGCTGCTACTGCTGGAAAGCAGGCCGAACTCTTCAATTATGGTGTGGTGCGTCAGTTCACCATTGCCAC
>DATGUI010000176.1:0-3119 GCA_035301405.1 Burkholderiaceae bacterium | reverse complement strand
CCGTCCCTACGAAAGCATGCAAGACCTTTATTCCGACAAGGAAGTGGGTCATGTCAAGCTTGAACTGGCCGATGGCACCGAGCATACACTCAACTTCAACGAGCCGGTCACACGACTGTTCGGCGACATCACCTTTGCAGGCAACCTCAAGGAAAATGACGACATCCAGGGCCTGGACGGCGGTGGCCCCACTCGTGTCAAGCGCATCATCGAGACCCACCCCGAGCCGGAAATTGCCCTGTGCTCGCTGGGCGCCCTGAACTACGCCGCCATTGACGCCGACGATGACGACAGCTACCAGGAAGCGATGTATCTCACCCTCAAGATGATCGACTATTGCATCCTGAATTCGGAATACGTGCTGCCGCATGTGGCAGTGACGGCCAAGGCACGCATGAACGCCGGCATCGGCCTGATGGGCGTGGCTACTCACATGGCCCGCAAGGGGCTGGCCTACGACACCAAAGAGGGTCGCGAAGAACTGCACCGCATTGCCGAACGCCACATGTACCATGCCATCCGGGCCTCACTGCGGATCAGCAAGGAGCGTGGTGTCGCCCGCTGGATGCACAAGACACGCTGGCCCTCCGGCTGGCTGCCCATTGATACCTACAACCGCAATGTCGATGAGCTGGGCGACTTCACCTACCAGTACGACTGGGAGGCCCTGCGCCAGGAAGTCATCGCCAATGGCGGCATCGGCCATTCGTGCCTGGTGGCCTACATGCCCGGAGAATCCTCTTCCAAGGCGCTGGGTACCCCCAACGCCATCTACCCCGTGCGTGATGTCACGCTCAACAAGACGGACAACTTTGTCACGGTACGCTGGGCCGCGCCCAACAGCGATGATCCCGATTACGACTATCAATCGGCCTGGGACATCACTGAGGTAGACATGATCAAGGCCTATTCCATCTTTCAGAAATTTACGGATCAGGCCATCTCTGCTGACCTGTGGCGACGCATCAAGGATGATGACAGCGTCAGCAGTCGCGAGTTGCTCACCCACTACTTCACCATGGTGAAGTACGGCATGAAGACCCGCTACTACTACAACTCCAACGTTGCCTCTGACCGGACACTTGAAGAAGCCGGCAGCATTCATGACGAAGCCGTCCCCGAACTGGCGCTGGCCGAAGGCCCGGCAGACTGCGACGGCTGCACACTGTAGATCGGCAGCCGGGCCGCACGGGCCCGGCCCCCTGCCCTTACCGAATCACCCCATTCATGGAGTCCCAGACAATGAGCGAATCTTTGCCAACCAAGGTCTTCAATACCGAAAAGACCGACTACGACTTTCCCGAGATCATTCTTGGCCAGGACGTCGGCCTGTTCGATACCATCAACAAGTTCTACCCTGAAATCTGGAAGCTGTACAAAACCCTCAAAAACCAGGACTGGGACGAAAACGAGTTTGACTACGCGCCGTGCAACGTCCAGTTCAAGACGTGCGACAAGCACACCTATGACATGATGATCAAGACGCTGGCCTGGCAATGGGAAGCCGATAGCGTCGCTGCACGTTCCATTGCCGGCGTGCTGGCCCCGGTCTGCACCAGCAGCGAAGCCTGGTCAGGCTGGGTGGAAATCACCAAGAATGAAATTGTCCACGCAGCAACCTACTCCGAAATTGTCCGCAACAGCTTCGACAACCCCGATGAAATCCTGAACGAAATCCTGGCCGTGCAAGAAGCCATGAGCCGCCTGCGCGTGGTCAGCGAAGTCTATAACACCGCGTTTGAAGCCAGTTACGACTATGCCCGGGGTGCCCGACCCAACGATCAGGAAACGTATAACGCCATCTACATGTTCATTGTGGCCCTGCTGTGCATGGAGCGCATCCAGTTCATGGCCTCGTTTGCAGTCACCTTTGGCATTTGTGATGGCACAGGCCTTTTCCAGCCCATTGGCAAGGCCGTCCAGAAAATCGCCCAGGACGAATTCGAAGTACACGTTCAGTACGGCAAGGAAGTCCTGCGGGCCCTGTACAAGACTGATCGCGGCTACACGGCCTTTCAGCAATGCGAACAAAAGATCATTGACGTCATCAATGAGGTCACGGCCAGCGAAGTCGACTGGACCGAATATGCCTTTTCAGAGGGGCGCGAACTGACCGGTGTCACCTGCGAAATGATGAAGGACTGGGTCTACTTCAGCGCGACTGACGTGGCCAAGTTCTTCGGTCTGCAAGACAAGATGGACTTCCCCCTGGTCGAACAAAACCCCCTGCGCTACATGGAAAACTGGCTCAACATGAGCAAGGTGCAGGCCTCCAACCAGGAAGAAGACACCGCCCAGTACAAAGTCGGCGTCATGAAGCGCGACGACCACGACGAAGTCTTTGACGTTGATTTTTAAAAGTTGTTCACTCATCCGGAAGCACACCATGACCATCACTGTCTACTCAAAACCTGATTGCCCGCAATGCGAACTGACCAAGCGCGACATGGATATTCTTGGCATCCGCTACGAAACGATCGACATCAGCCAGCAACAGGAAGAACTCGAAAAGCTGGCCGCGCTGGGCTATCGCAGTGCCCCCGTGGTGCAGACAGACACCGACATCTGGTCGGGGTACAACCAGGACAAGATCAAGGAGCTGGTGTCTTACGCCTGAATCAAAAAACACTCACATGAAAGACGCTCCTGACAGGGCCACCACGCCTGCCTGTGCCCGCATCCGGATCGCCGATCCGCTGGCACAGGCTTCGCAGGCGTGCCTGAGGTCATATTTTCAGGAGCTGAGCGCCTTGTTCGACGGCGGGTTTGACCCTGAACAAAGCGTGTCTGCCAACCCTGACGAACTGGTTCCGCCGGCTGGCTGGTTCATGCTGGCCTGGGTGGGCGACAAGGCCGTGGGCTGTGGAGGCATCAAGCTGAGCGCCGACCTCCTTACTGCTGAAATCAAGCGCATGTGGGTGGCCCCATCCATGCGGGGGCATGGCATTGCACGGCAGTTGCTTCATGAGCTGGAAGCCCGCGCCATGGAGTCGGGCGTTCGGCACATCCGGCTGGACACCCATGCCAGCCTGCAGCCTGCCCGGGCACTATATGCCCGCAGCGGCTACACAGAAATCCCCGCCTATAACCAAAACCCTTACGCTCACCACTGGTTCGAG
>DATGUI010000175.1:0-3095 GCA_035301405.1 Burkholderiaceae bacterium | reverse complement strand
GTCCAGTATCTTGACATCGTAGTTGAAGGTGTCTTGGAGCAGACGGGCTTCTTTCTCCAGTGTGGGCATGACCTTGTTGCGATGGGCAATATACAGGTGCCCGCCGTGTTGTTGCTCGCAATCAATGTCGGCAATCAGGTCCTTGAAGGTCTGCATGCCGTCCACGCATTCCTGATGCATCTGCAGGGCCGTGTCCAGGCCCCAGCGGGCTATCCACTCGGAACGCTTGAGGCGGCCCGAGGCACATTGTGCCTGACCGCCATTGCGGGTGCTGCACCCCCAGGCGACGCGATTGGCCTCAAGAACACAGGCTTTGATGCCGTGCTCCTGGGCCAGGAAGATGGCCGCAGAAAGGCCGGTAAAGCCTGACCCGATAATGGCGACATCCACTTCCATGTCTGCGGTGACCGGGCCGTCATCCGCCGGAGGGGTTCCGGCGGTCCCGATCCAGTAGGTTGGAGCGTACTCCTGGCCAATTCCACAGCGACGCGCGACCAGCGGGTCGTAGGCCGGATCGTAGGAGGTGCTAGCGGGGGTGGCGGTGGATGTGGGGTCCAGCCGCTCGGATGTATCAGCGACCATGACAGTGCCTCGGTTCAGAAATGAATAATGGGATTGACGGTGTCAGATGCCTTGCGGCTCAACGGGCGGGCAGAGCCGGCCGGTTCTTGCGGAAGGCGTTCTTGACCAGGATCTTGTCTCCCTTGAAGGTGAAGACGTCAACCATGCGGGCCTCAATGCGGGTACCATCTGGATTGGTGCCACTGAAGGTGGTCTCGGTAAAGCCACGATCGCCGGTGACAATGTGTGTGCTGTCGCTCCAGGCGGCATCGGGGATATTGATCCAGGCCGCTTCAAAGCCCTTGCGTACAGCCTCGCGACCGACATGGCTGGTTCCAAGCACGTCAGGCCCGGCGACGGTGTGAAATTCACAGTCGTCAGCCATCATGCTCATCAGTGCATCAATATCGTGGGCGTTCCAGGCAGCACTGAATGCTTCCAGAAGCTTGACTTTCTCTTCGTTGCTCATGGTGAATCCTTGTTGAGTAATGAACGGAAAACGGGTTGGTCAGGAGGGTAATCAGGCCAGCAGGCTGATCACGGTCTTGTTGATCAGATAGCCGCCAAAAACCAGAAATACAAACAGTATGCTGGCCAGCAGGATGGGCTTGACTCCGGCTTCACGCAGCGCACTGAAGCGCGTACGCAGTCCCAGCGCCGACATGGCCATGGCCAGCAGGATGACATCAAGCTCAACGATGAACTTGACAAGACCCGCTGGCAGCAGGTTGGTGGAATTGATGCCGGCAGCCACAATGAACAGCACGGCGAACCACGGAATCACAATGCCTGCCTTGCCGGTGTCCGACGCCCTTCGGGCCAATACCGCTGACAGTATCAGAAGAAACGGGGCCAGCATCATGACACGGATCATCTTTTCGATGACTGCTGGCGCGGCAGCCGTTTCGCTGACGGCACTGCCTGCCACGACCACCTGGGCGACTTCATGCACCGTGGCGCCGATATAGATGCCGAACTCGTGTTCGCTCATGCCTGCCAGCGGGAACAGGAATGGGTAAAGGAACATGGCAATGGTGCCAAAGACCACGACCGTGGCCACCGCTACGGTGACCTTTTCTGCCTTGGCGCGCACAATGGGTTCGACGGCAATGACGGCTGCTGCACCGCAAATGGCGGCGCCCGACCCGATAAGCATGGAGGTCTGGGAATCCATGCGCAGCAAGCGCGTACCAATCTGGACGGCCAGAATAAAGGTGAGCCCGACAATCAGGGCGCCTATGATCACGCCGGTCCACCCGACCAGCGCAATATCCTGAAAGGTAATCCGGAAGCCGAACAGAATGATGCCCAGACGCAGCAGTCGGGTGCGGGCAAAATCCACACCGGCGCCGCAGTGGCCGGCAATGGATGGGAAAACCGTGTTGCCAATGAACATGCCAATGACAATCGCCAGCGTCAGGGCGCTTATTCCATTTTGCGCCAACCAGTCGTTGGTGGCAAGGCTCGCGCTGATGATGGCCAGAGCAAGCGCCAGGAGGGTACCGAGCAGGAAATCGCGGCGAAGGAAAAACTGTGGGGTCATGAGGGTAAAACCAGGATGGAAGAAAACACGGGGCCCTGGTCATGTGGCATGACCAGGGTTGCATTGACAGGAATGACTAGCTAAGGATGCGGGGCAGCCACAGGGCGATTTCAGGGAAGACAAAGATCAGGCCCAGGCCCAGCAGCTGCAGGGCAATGAAGGGCCAGACGGAACCGTACACAGCACCCATGTGGACATCTTTGGGGAGTATCCCCTTGATCCAGAACAGGACGAAGCCAAACGGCGGTGACAGATAGGCCATCTGGATATTGACAATGAAGAGTACGCCAAACCAGATCTTGTTCACGCCCAGCTCGGTGATGATGGGCAGGAACAGCGGCGTGCACAGCATGATGATGGCCCAGTCGTCCATGACGGTACCCAGCACCAGCACAATGAGCATCATCATGAGCAGTACGCCCATGGTGCCGCCGGGCATGCCGAGGATGAGATCAGTAAGCAGGTCTTGTGCGCCCAGTGCGTTGAAGATGTTGAGGTAAATGTTGGCGCCAATCAGTATCCAGAACCCCATGCCGCAAAGCTTGAGGGTGGACAGCAGCGAGTCGCGGAAGATTTCCCAGGTGAGCTGGCGATAGACCAGGTTGATGAGCAGGGCGCCGGCCGCACCAAAACTGGCGGATTCGGCAGGCGTGGCGATGCCGCCCCAGATGGAGCCGAGAACGATGACAATGAGGACAACAAACGGCCAGATGTCAAGCACCGAGCGGACCTTTTCTGCCCGGGAAAAGCGTTGGTCTTCAGGCAGGGGCGGGCCGATTTCCGGCTGAAAGTGACTGCGTATGCCGATGTAGAGGACATAGAAGAACGCCAGCATCAGGCCGGGGAGGACGCCCGCCAGAAAGAGGTCGCCAATGGAGGCGTTGGCCAGCAGGCCATAGAAAATGAAAGGTACGCTGGGTGGAATCAGCGCTCCCAGTGCGCCGCCGGCTCCGATTGCGCCAATGGCAATTTTACGGCTGTAGCCGTAACG
>DATGUI010000174.1:0-9102 GCA_035301405.1 Burkholderiaceae bacterium | reverse complement strand
CGGGTCACCTGCTGGGTGCAGCCGGGGGAATTGAAGCGGTGTTCACGACCTTGGCCGTTTACAACCAGGTGTCGCCGCCCACCATCAATATCTTCAATCAAGACCCCCAATGCGACCTGGATTACTGCGCCGGCGAGGCCCGTGATCTGCGCATTGATGTTGCCCTGTCCAACTCTTTCGGGTTCGGTGGAACCAACGGTTCCATGATCGTCCGGAAGGTGTAGCAAAGCCGTCTGCCATGGCCAGCATCCCGACATCCTGGCGTGTCTGGTCATGGCTTCGCATGCCGGCGCAGTCCGGTGCAGCGTGCTATCGGCCCTCATTTGTAAAAGGCTGGGCGTGGCGCAAGCTCCATCGCCACGGCACTGCCGGCTGGCAGTTGGGGGGCGGGGGCGGCCACAGCAATCAGACAGACTTTACTCGGGCTCATGTTCGCCATGTGTGGCAAACAGCCGCTTGGCTGACCATCACGTTTGCGGTGACGGACACACCAGCTTCACATCACGTCACGATCTGGCGCTGCGGTTTGTCCCGGCCAGCCTGGCGTCATCTGTGTCTGTGGGTCTGTCGGGATCTCGCCCTGGCGGCCCCCGCGGCCACCAGGGTGCCATCATGAAGCCCGGCAATCGCGAAGTCGACGCCCAGCTGATCGCCCGTGTACAGCGGGGCGACAAGCGGGCCTTTGACCTGCTGGTGCTCAAGTATCAGCGACGCATCATGCGCCTGCTGGCCCGCATGGTGCGCAACCCTTCCGATATCGAAGACATTGCCCAGGAAACCTTTATCAAGGCCTATCGGGCCCTGCCCGATTTTCGTGGCGACAGCGCTTTCTATACGTGGCTCTACCGCATTGCCATCAATACGGCCCGCAACTGGCATGTGGCCCTGAGCCGTCGCCCGCAAACTGTTGATCCCGTCCAGGGCGAAGACGGTGAAACTTTTGATCAAATTGATTACCTAACAGATATCAATACGCCTGAAGCACTGTTGGCAAGCCGGCAAGTGGCTGTCACCATCAATCAGGCCATGCAGGAACTGCCCGACGATCTCCGCACGGCCATCTTGCTCCGCGAGGTCGAGGGCATGAGTTACGACGACATTGCCCAGACCATGCAGTGCCCCATCGGCACGGTGCGGTCCCGGATCTTTCGTGCAAGAGAAGCCATTGCCAAAAAACTGCGTCCCGTTCTCGAGACCGAGCCCTGATGTTGCCCGGAGCCCTTTATGTCTTTAGCCTCACGTTCTGACCACGATTCTGATCACCCCCACTGGGAGGCGGCTGTCTCCGCCTGGGTGGATGGCGAAGAAACGGTACGTGCCGAGGAGCTGAATACTCCTTATGGCCGACAACTCTGGGATACCTACCACCTCATTGGAGATGTCCTCAGAAGCGAAGACCTCGCCATTCAGCCCGACGACCTCTTCTATGCCCGGGTATCCCGTGCCATCGACGACGAACCTGTCGTGGTGGCGCCAAGCCGTCGCGGATTGGGCCGACTGCGTCGTGGTGCCTCGGGCGTGGCGGCGGCTGCCGTGGCTGCCAGCGTGGCATGGGTGGTCATGCTTTATCTTCCTGATTCCGCCTCGACAACACCCGAAGCCGCACCAGGCGGGCAGCAACTGGCGGTTTCCACCGACGCCGAAACCACCGAAGACCTGCACGAATACATGGATGCCCACCAGAATCTCGCCGGTACCATCCCGGTCAAGCTGGCGTCGTATGCCGGAGCCTCCCGCTGATGCATCGTCTGTTGGCATTGATCGCATGCATGCTGATGGCGCCGGCCCTGGCAGCCGCCGAAACCGCCGTGTCCGATACCGGGCAGGCTGATGCGAAACACACTGAACTCCTGCTCAACATCCAGCGTGCGGCGCAAGAACTGGATTATGCCGGGGTGTACACTTATCAGCAGGGCGTGGTGCTGAAATCATCGCGCGTGGTGCATCGGGTTGATGGCACGGGCGAACGCGAACGTGTCGAGATGCTCGACGGTACGCCGCACGAGCTCATTCGTCATAATGACGACATCCAGAGCCTGTACCCCGATCACCAACTCGTCATCCACGAAGAGCGGCGGGGCGGGCGATTCCCCGGCCTGCTGCAAAAGCCCGATACCGCCCACCTGCTGAATTATTATCAGCTGGTACAGCTGCCCGACACCGAAAGGGTAGCCGGGCGGGATTGCACCGTGCTGGTTCTGGTACCCCAGGATCCCTATCGTTACGGTTACGTGCTGTGCGTCGATACCGATACCTATCTCTTGCTCAAGACGCAAACCGTGACCGCCCGTCAGGATGTGGTTGACCAGGTTGCCTTTGTCAGTTTGACCATGGGTGAAGAGGCCGCCAAAGAGCCCGTATCACCCAGTTGGGACACCCAGGAATGGACAGAAACGGAAACCCCCATGGTGGAAGTCGATCTCAACGAAAAGGGCTGGCGCATCCCCCGGCCACCGGGCTTTGATGTCATGATGCAGGTGTCCCGTCCTTTGCGTCTTGACGACCGGGTGCATCAGCTTGTCCTGTCCGATGGTCTGGCTGCCATTTCTGTCTTTATCGAGCCGTTCAACGACAAACGGCATTCTGTTTCCTCGCAGGGGGGTATCCACAAGGGGCCGTTTAACATCTTCCGGCGCCGCGTGGCTGATCACTGGCTTACCGTGCTTGGCCAGGTGCCCGGCGACACCCTGCGCGACCTGGCAGAGCGCATCGAATACATCCCTCTGGCGCAGTAGGCAGCAGGGTCAATCAAAATCAAACCAAGGAGTAACGCTATGTTTAGTTTGTCTAAACCAGCCGTTGGGCTCAGACACACGATTGGGGCAGTCTCTGCCAGCCTGGTGCTGGTGCTTGGTGGCGTATCCAGCCCCACCCCGGTTCAGGCCGCGTCCGAATCTGCGGCATTGCCCGATTTCACCGAAGTGGTTGAACGCACCGAAGGGTCGGTTGTCAACATCCGTACCACCGAGGCCGTCCGGGTCCGCACGCCGGGTTCCCGCAACGACCCCTACGAAATGTTCCGGTGGTTCTTTGGCCCGGACTTCATGCCCAACATCCCGGGGCACGAAGACCGTGACGCCCCAACCGAAAAAGAGCGCACCGTGCCGCGCGGGGTGGGTTCCGGCTTCATCATCAGTGAAGACGGCTACATCCTGACCAACAATCATGTTGTGGCCCGGTCCAATGGCATCTTCGTTACCCTGACTTCCGGCAAGGAATACAAGGCCGAGATCATCGGCACGGATTCACGCACCGACATCGCTCTGATCAAGATTGACGCCAAGGATCTGGAGCCACTGGAAATCGGTGACTCCACCTCGCTCAAGAAAGGGCAGTGGGTGCTGGCCATCGGTTCGCCGTTCGGGCTGGACTCTACCGTGACCTCCGGCATTGTCAGCGCCATCAATCGGGACACCGGCGACTACCTGCCGTTCATCCAGACCGACGTGCCCGGCAACCCGGGTAACTCCGGCGGTCCGCTGATCAACCTGCAGGGCGAAGTCGTGGGGGTCAACTCGCAGATTGTCTCGCAAAGCGGGGGCTATATGGGCATTTCCCTGGCCATTCCCATTGATGAAGCCATGAACGTGGTTGATCAGCTCAAGGCATCGGGCAAAGTGACACGAGGCCGTATCGGCGTGCAGATCAGCCCGGTTTCCGACGAGGTGGCCGAGGCGCTCGGCATGAAGGAAACGCAGGGGGCGCTGGTCAGCAAGGTCGAGCCCGACAGCCCCGCGCATCAGGCGGGTGTTCGTTCGGGTGATGTCATCATTGACTTCAATGGCACCGAGATCAAACACATGACAGACCTGCCGCGCATTGTGGGCAATACCAAGCCCGGCAAGCGCGCTGGCCTCAAGGTATGGCGCAAGGGCAAAGAGGTCTCACTCAAGGTCAAGGTGGGTGAAATGCCCTCCGAAGATGCGGATCAGGCTGATAGCCAGTCCGAGGACCAGGACAGCACACCGGTCGATGTACTGGGGCTGACAGTCAAGGCAGTATCGAAAGACACGGCTGAAAAACTGGGCATCAGCGGGGGTGTCGTGGTTCGCGAGGTTGAGGCGCCAGCTTCGGCAGCGGGCCTGCAGCGGGGCGACATCATCCTGATGGTCAATGACCACGACATCGTCAACCCGGATCAGTACAGCAAGGTGGTGGCCGATCTGGATCGCTCACGCCCGGCTGCCGTGCTGGTCATGCGCGATAACCAGTCGCAGTGGGTGGCATTGACGCCCAAGGAGTAAATTGGCAGAAGGTGTCAGGGGTTGGCAGCGGCCAGTACACGCTGAATGGTACTGGCCAGCTGATCGGCTGAAAACTTGGTGACATAGCCGTCAGCCCCGACACTTGCCGCATGGTTTTCAGTGGCTGCGCCTGATAACGACGAATGAATGACCACGGGCAGCGCCTTGAACCGGGCATCTTGCTTGATGTTGCGGGTCAGGGCAAAGCCATCCAGCTCGGGCATTTCCAGGTCAGTCAGGACCAGGGCAATCTTGTCCTGTATGGTTCCATCGTTAGCTCGGGCAGCGGTTTCCAGCGCCACAAGGCGGTCCCAGGCCTCCTTGCCCGAGCTGACCATCTCGAACGGGACGCCCATGGCTTCCAGGGTTTCTCCCATGAGGGCCCGGGCTACGAAAGAATCGTCGGCCGCCAGCACCATGGTATTGGCCGGCAGCTGGACCCGATTGATGTTGCCGGGCTTGACGCTCGGCTGTTTTTCTTCTGGCGTGACCATCTGCAAGATGGCTTCGACATCCAGTACCTGGGCCAGCTGTTCGCCTTCCGAGTCCAGCCGGGCCACGCTGGTAATCAGGCTGTTGCGCGTGCCACTGGCCTCTGCCGATATCACCTGGTTCCAGTCGAGTCGGACAATGTCGTCCACGGACGCTACCGTAAAGGCCTGTGTTGAGCCTGCAAACTCGGTGATGATCATCAGGGGTGCGGGTTCGGGCAGCGGCTGAGCCACAATGCCTGGTAAATCGTAGACGGGGATGACCTGGTCGCGCAGTTGAACGACGCCCAGGGAATGCGGGTTGCTGCCGGCAATGGGGGTAATGGGCGGCGAAGTGACAATCTCGCGTACCTTGAAGACATTGATACCATACAGCTCGGTGGCGCTGCTTTCAAGGTGGGCATCCAGCCGGAACAGCAGCATTTCGAACTGGTTGGTGCCGGCCAGATTGGCATGCTCATCAATGCGGTGGGCAGAGGCGTGCATAATTAAACCCTTGTCATCAAAGTAATAAATAGTGTGTAGATTGACAGATTGTATGACTGATGCCGATGTCGCACCATACAGTTGCTGTTTTATGTTGTGTTGCCGCCCCGATCGCACCGCTCGCCTGAATGCACGCGATGCCGGACTATAATGGGTAGCTTTTGATCAAACACGTTTGCGGCGTGCCGCCCTGCAGGTATCCAGTACTTTCTTGTTTATGGAACATATTCGTAATTTTTCCATTATTGCCCATATCGATCATGGCAAATCAACCTTGGCCGACCGGCTGATTCATCGCTGTGGGGGGCTGGAAGACCGTGAAATGTCCACACAGGTGCTGGATTCCATGGATCTCGAGCGCGAACGTGGCATTACCATCAAGGCCCAGACGGCCTCCCTGTCTTATCAGGCCAAAGATGGCAACACCTATGCCCTGAATCTCATCGATACCCCCGGGCACGTGGATTTCTCCTACGAGGTCAGCCGCTCGCTGTCTGCCTGCGAGGGTGCCTTGCTGGTTGTGGATGCGTCCCAGGGTGTCGAAGCCCAGACGGTTGCCACCTGCTACACTGCCATTGACCAGGATGTCGAGGTCATTCCGGTGCTGAATAAAATGGATCTGCCCTCGGCGGATCCCGACAGCGCCCGCCAGGAGGTCGAAGACGTCATTGGCATTGATGCCTCCGAAGCCATTCTGGCCAGTGCCAAGAGCGGCATGGGCATTGACGAGATCCTGGAGGCCATCGTGGCCAAGGTGCCGTCGCCCACCGGAAATGCCGATGCCCCGCTGCAGGCCCTGGTCATTGATTCCTGGTTTGACAACTACGTGGGGGTGGTCATGCTGGTGCGCATTGTCAATGGCCGCCTGCGTCCGCGCGACAAGATCACCTTCATGGCGACCAATGCTTCCCATTTGTGCGAAGAGCTGGGCATCTTTACCCCCAAGCCCGAACCCTGTTCCGAGCTTTCCGCCGGACAGGTCGGTTTTGTGATTGCCGGCATCAAGGACATCGAGGCGGCCAAGGTGGGCGACACCATCACGCTGTCCGGTCAGCCTGCCGAGGCGCCCCTGCCGGGTTTCAAGGAAATCAAGCCGCAAGTGTTTGCCGGGCTGTATCCGGTCGAGAACAGCGAATACGATCAGCTGCGCGACTCACTGGAAAAGCTCAAGCTCAATGATGCCTCCCTGCTGTTCGAACCCGAGGTCTCCGAGGCGTTGGGCTTTGGCTTTCGCTGTGGTTTCCTGGGTCTGCTGCACATGGAAATCGTGCAAGAGCGCCTGGATCGCGAGTTCGGCATGGACATCATCACCACCGCGCCATCGGTGGTGTACGAAGTCATCAAGAAAGACGGCGAACAGATTCAGGTAGACAGCCCGTCGCAGATGCCGCCAGTCATTGACATTGAAACCATTCTCGAGCCCATGGTCACCGTCACGCTGTTCATGCCGCAGGATTACGTGGGCGCCATCATGACCCTGTGCGTCCAGAGACGGGGGGTGCAGACCAACATGACCTACCATGGCCGTCAGGTCAGTCTGGTGTACGATATGCCGCTGGCCGAAATTGTCCTGGACTTTTTCGACCGCATGAAGTCAGTGTCGCGGGGTTACGCATCCATGGATTACGAGTTCAAGGCCTACGAGCCGGCTGATGTCGTCAAGGTCGATCTGCTCATCAACGGAGAACGCGTGGATGCGCTCTCCATGATCACCCACCGCTCCACGGCCCGTCATCGCGGCCGCGAGGTCGCCTCCAAGATGCGTACCCTGGTTCCGCGCCAAATGTTCGACATTGCGATCCAGGCCGCCATTGGCGCCGAAATCATTGCCCGCGAGAACGTCAAGGCCTTGCGCAAGAACGTGCTGGCAAAATGCTACGGTGGGGACGTCTCGCGCAAGCGCAAGCTGCTGGAAAAGCAGAAGGCCGGAAAGAAACGCATGAAACAGGTGGGTAATGTAGAAATACCCCAGGAAGCCTTCCTGGCCGTCTTGCAGGTCGAAGACGGTTGAAGCCCGCGGTCAATAACAACACAGGTTACCCATCATGAACTGGGATTTCGCTCTCATCTTGTTTGTCTTGCTGGTGTTGTCGGGCAGCATCTGGCTGGTTGACTTTTTCTACCTCCGGACGCGCCGGCGTGCCCGTGCCGTGCAGGCCATGGCAGCCACCAGTCCGGCCGTGCGCGGCATGGAGCCGGGCCGGGCAGCCAGAATCCGCCAGGAGGCCTATGATCGCGCCAACCGTGCCCCGTGGTGGGTAGAGTATGGCGCCAGTTTCTTCCCGGTGATCCTGTTTGTCTTCGTGCTGCGTTCGTTCATTGTCGAGCCGTTTCGCATTCCGTCGGGTTCCATGCTGCCCACCCTCCAGAATGGCGATCTCATTCTCGTCAACAAATATCAGTATGGCATCCGCCTGCCCGTCATTGACGCCAAGATCGTGCCGCTGGGCGACCCCCGGCGCGGAGACGTCGTGGTGTTCCGCTATCCGGTGGACCCCTCCATTGACTACATCAAGCGGGTCGTGGGTGTGCCGGGCGACATCGTCAGTTATCATGACAAGCAACTGTCCATCAACGATGAGCCTGTCGAACAAACTCGCGTGGGCGACTTCTTCGAGCCCGACCGTGGCGATTACATTGCCCAGTTTGATGAAAAGCTGGGTGCTACCCGACATAACATCCTGCTCGACAGGCGTGCCCCGCAACGTCTGGTTCCCATTTCCGACTATCCCTTCTTGCGGGATCACTGCGATTACAGCCGCGCCGGCGTGCGCTGCAAGGTTCCCGAAGGGCATTACTTCATGATGGGAGACAACCGCGACAACAGTCTGGACAGCCGTTACTGGGGCTTTGTGGCAGATGAACACATCGTGGGGCGGGCGTTTTTCATCTGGATGAACTTTTCCCATCCCAGCCGAATAGGACGTTTCCAATAATGGCTCAGTTGGCGTCACTTGCACAAGCACTTGATTACACGTTCGAGAACGCCGGGCTGTTGCAGCGGGCACTGACCCATCGCAGCCACAGTAGCGATCACAACGAGCGGCTCGAGTTCCTTGGTGATTCCGTACTGAACTTCGTGGTGGCGGCGCTGCTGCATTATCGGTTTCCCGACATGAACGAAGGGGATCTTTCGCGCTTGCGGGCAAACCTGGTCCGGCAGTCGGCACTGGCCAGCCTGGCTGCGCACCTTTCCCTGTCCCGCTACCTCAGACTGGGCGAGGGCGAACGCAAGAGCGGCGGATTCAACCGGCCGTCCATCCTGGCCGACACCCTTGAAGCCCTGTTCGGGGCGGTCTATCTGGATGGCGGCTTCGAAGCAGCCCGCCATGTCATTTCCCGTCTGTATCAGCCCATGCTGGCTGATCTCGATTCCCATACACTAGGTAAAGATCCCAAGACATTATTGCAAGAACGCGTCCAGGCACTGCGCCTGGAGCTGCCGCAGTACGATGTCGTGGATACCCATGGTGCTGCACACGACCAGCGTTTTGATGTGGTCTGCGAAGTGCGCGAACTCGGCATTGCAGCCCAGGCATCGGGCACCAGCCGGCGCGAGGCCGAGCAAGGTGCCGCTGCGCAGGCGCTGGTCATCATCGAACGCGAGCACCCCCCGGCCACGACACCCGGCCCGGAGCGGCGCCAGGCGTCATCCCGTCGGCACCGCAAGGGCAAGCCGCCCAGGGCATCTGCGGCCATGTCACAGGAGTCCGAATGACTGACACCCAAACCCCCGTCTGTGGTTTCATCGCTGTCATTGGCCGCCCCAACGTGGGCAAGTCAACGCTGGTCAACATGTTGATCGGCAGCAAGATTTCCATTGTTTCAAGGCGCGCCCAAACCACCCGGCACCGGATTCACGGGGTGCTCACGCGCGAGCA
>DATGUI010000173.1:0-8743 GCA_035301405.1 Burkholderiaceae bacterium | reverse complement strand
TGCAGAGCTGGGTTTTTCTTGTCCCTTCATGGTGGGGACGGGAGCGTGGTCCTGCTGTGCCAGGCTTTCAAGAATGTCAGCCAGCGGATCAGACTCCAGGTCTTCCATGACGGCAAGCAGCGGGTCTTGCGCAACCCGGGGGTACATGTCGATCACCAGACGGTACTGGTAGTCACCGATGGGCTTGAGCGTAAAAACCTGTGGGGCGATGGGTTGCTTGAGATCCAGCACCAGACGTACCACGTCGGGCTGGTTCTGTCCGACGCGTACCGAGTCGATGTAAGGATCATTGTGCTGAACCTTGGAGATGAGCGTGTCCAGTGCCTTGCTGAGCCGCAGTCCCTCGATATCCACAACAAGGCGATCAGGGCCATCAAGCGTGAAGTGCTTGGCCTTGAGCTCGCTGTCCATCTCAAGGGTGACCCGAGTGTATTCGTCAGCCGGCCAAGTGCGCACGGCAAGAATGCTGGCCGCATGCGCGCGCCGTGCCAATACCGGCAGGACGAGCAGTGTGCTTGCACAGGCAAGCAGGCGCCGCCGTGCGGGTGACGTTGCGGTCAATTGTTTTGTTGGGTAGCGAGTGTTGTCAGCCATAACCGTCCCCTGTTGCTCTGGGCGATGAGTGTTGCCTGCCGCCCCGAACCCGCGTATTCAAGGTGGATGTCGAGGTCAGGGGGAGGGAGATGCTCACCCGCCCGCTCGGGCCATTCAATCAGGACGATGTGGCTGTCGTGGAGAATATCACGAAACCCTGCATCCACCCATTCTTCAGATTTGCTAAATCGATAAAAATCAAGATGATAGAAGTATAAGTTAGAAACATTATAGCTTTCAAGCAGGGCGTAGCTCGGACTCTTGATGCGTCCGGTCACACCCGCTGCACGCAGCAACGCCCGGGCAAGGCTTGTTTTGCCGGCTCCCAGCTCGCCACGCAGGTGGATTCTGCCCCCGGGAGAGGCATCAGGTATTGTTGGATTTGTGCCACACAATAGCGGGGCGAGTTGCGCCGCCAGCTGTTCGGTCGCCTTTTCATCGGCAAGATGGAATGACAGGGAAGTGGAGTCTTCGGACATGGCTGATGGCAGAGTCGGTAGGAAGTGAGTCAGAGCCGCGAGGCAATGGCCAGCCAGAAAGGCAGCGTAATGGCCGACAGCAGGGTGCCAGCCGTCATGGTAACGGCGACCACCTGGGGCTGGCCACCAAGGCGCGCTGCCAGTACGTGTGCGGAAGAGGCGGTGGGCACCGCCGCAAACAGCAGCAATACCTGTTTTTCGATGGTGGACAGCGGCAGTATCATGCCAACCAGAATGGCCACCACTGGCATGGCAAGCAGGCGTACTGCAATCATCCAGCTCATCAGGCGTTCCCGGCCATGGATGGCATGCATCGAAAGGGTAGCGCCAACGCAAAGCAGACCGGCAGCGATGGCACAGGAACCCAGTCGATCAAGGGTGGTAGCCAGCGTGGCATGCAGGGGCAGGGAAGCCAGGTTCCATATCAGGCCGCTGGTGGTGGCCAGTATCAGTGGGTTGCGGGCAATCTCACGGAGTATGCCGCCCTGTTGACGCGCCAGCGCGTGGACGGCCGCCACATTCACCAGTGGCACGGCAAATCCCAATATGATGGCCATCGTTGTCTCGGCGGTGGCTCCCCAGTGCCCGACCAGAGACAACGCCATGTAGGTGTTGAACCGATACGCCGTTTGTGACAGTGACGCATGCGCCGTCCCATCGGCCCGCAATGCAGGCAGGGCAAGCCAGGCAAGCGCAATGCCTGCCGAAACAAGTGCAAGGGTAGCCAGAAACAGCTGCCACGCCTGAGTGGGGCTGATGGGTGTGCGCGTGATGGATTGAAACAACAGTGCCGGAAACAGCACGTAATAGACGAGCTTTTCAAAGTCGCGAAAGAATCGGGGGCTATAACGCCAGGCGTGCAGCAACAGGGCGCCCAGGCCAATCAGAAGAAAATCCGGAAGGATGAGAAAAATGACGCTCATGCCAAAGCCAGCCCTTTGCAGGCGCAGATACAATCGTGAGACTATAACGTGTCGGCTCGGGCTTCGTTTACAATAACGCCTTTTTCCGCCCTTAGCTCAGTTGGATAGAGCGCACCCCTCCTAAGGGTGAGGCCGCAGGTTCGACTCCTGCAGGGCGGGCCAGCTAGCTGTCTGCTTCGCTGGCTGTTGCTTTCTGATGCGGCGGCGGCAGCGCCCCCCGGGCAATCAATGCATGCAGCTTGCCTATGCTGACCGGCACCGAATAACCAAACCCTTGCCCCAGATTGCACCCGGCGGCCTGCAACATGGCGTGCTGCTGCGCAGTGGTGATGCCTTCTGCAATCACCTGGATATCCAGTTCCTTTGCCATGGCCATGATGGCCTGGCAAACTGCCATGTTTTCATTTTCAGTGCCATTGCGCAGGCCCTGTATGAAGGATTTGTCGATTTTCAGGAAGTCGATGCGATAGCGGATGAGATAAGCCAATGAGGAATAGCCCGTGCCGAAGTCATCAAGGGTAATGGCCACGCCCATGTCCTGGAGCGCGCGCAGCGGCTGGCCCGGGTGGTCCTGCATGTCAAGGAACAGGCCCTCGGTGATTTCCAGCATGATGGCAGAGCCGGGCAGCCCGGCTGCCTTCAGGGCATGGCGCCAGCTGTCCAGGTTGATGCCGTTGGCATGAATTTGCGCTGGCGACACATTGATGCTGATCGTGAAGTCGGGATTCAGTTCCTGGCGGATCCGGGCGACTTGCCTGACGCTTTCCTGGAGTACCCAGTCGCCAATGGGAATGATGAGACCGCTATCTTCTGCCAGAGAGATGAAGTCGTCAGGGCTTACCACGCCACGGGTGGGATGTTGCCAGCGAATCAATGCTTCGGCTTTTTCTATCAGGCCGGTTTCAAGATTGATGATGGGCTGATACAGCAGGGTGAACTCTTCATTGCGTATGGCTTCGTTCAGGTCAAACAGCACACTGCGTCGGGTCTGGGCAGCCTGCAGCATGGCCGGCGAGAATATGCAGTACTGGTTCCGGCCCTTTTCCTTGGATGCGTACATGGCCGTGTCGGCGTTTTTCAGCAGATCGGTAACCGTCTGGCCATCTTGTGGATAAAAGGCGACACCCATGCTGGCCGAGATGGTGACCTCGACATCCGGACTCAGTTCGTAAGGCTGGGCCAGGGCATGCAGCAGTTTCTCGCAGATGGGCTTGATGTCGCCCGTGGTTTTCAGGTCGTGGAGGATGATGGTGAACTCGTCTCCGCCCAGGCGGGCCACCTGATCCGAGCCGCGAAGGTTTTTTTGCAGGCGGGCAGCAACCTGACGCAGAAGTTCATCGCCGTGATCATGCCCGAAGGTGTCATTGATGTCCTTGAAGAGATCCAGGTCAAGAAACAGCAGCCCCAGATGCAGGCCCTGCAACTGGGTCCGGGCGATGCTGTTGTTGAGCGTGTCGTAAAACATCTGCCGGTTGGGCAGCTTGGTCAGGTGATCAAAGTGCGCCTGACGCCAGATAATGGCCTCACGCTGGCGCTCCTGGGTCACATCGGAAAATAGTGCAATGCGGCAGGCGACCGTGCCATCATCGTTGTAAGAGGTGTTGATGGACAGGTGCTCGATGAATTCCTCACCTGATTTCCTGCGGTTGCGGATGTCTCCGGACCAGTGACCGGTTTCAAGCAGGCTGGCCCACATCTGCTCATAGAAGGCCTTGTCATGGTGACCGGAGCTCAATACAGTGATGGGCCCGTCGATGACTTCATCACGCTCGTAGCCGGTAATGACTGTAAAGGCCGGGTTGACGTCCAGGATGATGCCATTGGCGTCGGTCACGGCCATGGCCTCGGTGGTGTGCTGGTAGACGATTTCTGCGCGTCGGGCAGAGGCTTCGGCCTGGCGTCTTTCCGTGATGTCGACAACAATCCCGATGATGGCTGGCCGCCCGTGCAGTTGCAGCCGGGTCGTGAAGATTTCTACCTCGACAGGGCGGCCATCGGCATGGCGAGCCGTGATGTCACGCCGCACACTGCCAAGCTGCCCGGTCAGCTGCGACTTGGCAAATCGCCTGACGGACTTGAAGGCATCCGGATCAAACAAGTGGTCCAGGCTGAGCTGATCGTTCAGTGCCTCGAGTGCGTGGCCACTGAGCACGGCCAGCTGTTCGTTGGCATAGACCAGCTCGAGTCGATGGTTCATGACAAAGACGCCCGCAACCGTGTTGTTGGCCAGGCCGGTAAACATGGTTTGCGTTTCGGCCAGGGCAAGCTGTTCTTTTCTGAGGTTGTACAACAGGGATTCAATTTGCTCGCCGGATTGATTGAGTACGTGGCCAAGCTGCCCGAGCTCATTTTTATGGGCAATCTGGGAGCGGGCCGCGTAGTTGCCGTGCCGCATCTGGTTGCTTTGCCAGGTCAGCGTCTTGACGGGCCTCAGGACCACGCGGGAAAAGAGCAAATAGCACAGGATGAGCAGCAGCGTGTCGATGGCAAACAGGGCGTAGGTGGTATAAAGCATGCCCTGCTGCTGCCGCTGGGCATGGCTGGTGATGGCATCGACAAGGTTTTCGGTGTGAATCAGGAGGTGATCGGTGGAGGACAGCAGTTGGCCCGTGGCGTGCGCATCGGACATTCTCGGAATCACCAGGGTACGGTTGCTCAGCTGGTTGGTTGCCGTACGATATTCTTCCAATGTGACACGAAACGACTGCCAGGTGCTGTCTGCGTCGTCCAGATGGGCAAGCAGTCGTCCGGGAAGGCTGGGAACCGTCAGCCCGAAGGTGGTGCCGCCGTGGCGCAACGCATGAATGACGGCGTCAAAGGACTCGTCAATGTCGCGACCGCCGTAATTGAACCCCGGGATCTGTCTGGCAGCCAGGGCCTGCATGGCCATGCGCTGGCTGAGCATGCGCATCTTGCCGGCGAGATTGACTGTGGCTGCCGTGATTTGTGAACGACTGAGTATGGTGTGCACGACCACAACATTGCCGAGCATCAGCAGGCCAATCATGATGAATACGGCAGCAGCTCGAGATTTCAGCGAGTGCGGAAATAAAACCGGCATGGTGTTGCTATCAGTCTTCCAGACGCATGGTAAAACGTGGCTGTCAGGGTCAGGTGCTGACCTAGTCTACACGGATAAGAAGAGGATGGGTTTCATGAAGCTTGCGGCCAATGTTTCATTGATGTATGGAGGCATGCCTGTCGACAGGCAGCTTGCCCATGTTGCAGCAGATGGCTTCCGTTATGTGGAGATGCTTGCCCCTTACGATATGGCTCCGTTGCAGCTGGCCGGGAAATTATCAGACCATGGGTTGGAGCTGGTGTTGATCAATACGCCGCCAGGTGGCACGGAATACCCCATGGGCGTTGCCGCGCACCCGGACCTGGAGGGGGAGTTCAGGGCGGGCATGCAACGCGCTGCTGCTGTTTGTGACGCCACGGGATGCCGGCGCGTGCATGTGATGACGGGCCATCGGCTTCCGGATCGCCCTTATCAGCAACAAATAGATACTTTACACCATAATCTCGAGTGGGCACATGCGCAGTTCCCCGAGCTTTGCTTTGATCTTGAAGCTTTGAATCAGGCGGATGTGGAGGGGTATCTGTACTCAAATCCGGGTGAAGTCCTGGCCGTTCTTGACGGTCTGGATGGAATCCCTGTCGGGATGCAATTCGATTTTTATCATGTGGTCAAAGAAGGGCTGGATATTGTATCGGAACTGGCGGTGTGCTTTTCGCAGGTGGTTCATGTACAGGTGGCGGGTGCTCCGGATCGCAACGAACCGGACCTGAGTCGTGATGGGGTCGACACCGGATTCCGGTTTCTCCATGAAGCGGGGTACAAAGGCTATGTCGGGCTGGAGTACCGGCCCGGGCAGGGCGCTGCCAGCAAGGGGCTGGCATGGATGGTGCCGCTACTGGAGCGAGGCTGGGCAAGCCGCTAGCGGGGTTCCTGTGCTGCATCAACAGGCCGGCCACCCAAGGGCTTGATGAGCACATCCGGAGCGAGGCTCGCCAGCAGCCCGCGGCGTCCGGCGTTGATGTGAATGCACGGTAGCTCCAGCAAGGTTTTTTGTACCCATGTGGGCAAGGCCTTGCGGGTAGCAAACGGAGACGTCCCGCCCACCAGATAGCCCGTGTGGCGTTGTGCCGTATCGGGTTTGCAGGGGCTGATCTTCTTCTGGCCGGTCTGGCGAGCAAGGGTCTTCAGGGAAACTTCCTGATCGCCATGCATGATGACCACCAGCGGGTCGCCGTGCTCGTTTTCCATTACCAGGGTTTTGGCGACCGCGTGCAGGTCAAGCTGCAGTTGTTCGGCAGCATGGCGTGCGCCGCCGCTGGCACGATAATCGTAGTGCAGCAGGGTATGGGTGATCTTGTGTTGCTGCAGCCATAGCACAGCCGGCGTGGGGAAGGAAGCAGAGGTTTTTTTCATGTTGGCCGGCGCTGGTGGATCAGGCTCGCGGATGATGGTCGGCATGCAACTGGCGCAGCCGCTCACGCGCGACGTGGGTATAGATTTGTGTAGTGGAAATATCAGCATGGCCCAGCAGCATCTGTACCACACGCAAGTCGGCACCATGATTAAGCAGATGGGTGGCAAAGGCGTGGCGCAATATATGCGGTGACAGCGGCGCAGAAATATCCGCACGCTGTGCGTATTTCTTGATGATCAGCCAGAATGCCTGCCGCGTCATGGCGCTGCCCCGTGTAGTCACGAACAAGGCGTCGCTTAGGCGGGCGCCAAGCAGCAGTGACCGGCTTCCCTGCAGATAGGCTTCTATCCAGTGCTGGGCTTCGGCACCCATGGGCACCAGCCTGTCCTTGCCGCCCTTGCCCTGGCTGACGCGGACGACGCCTTCTGTCAGGCTGGCATCCAGCACGCCAAGGTTGACCAGCTCGGAGACCCTCAGGCCCGTGGCGTAGAGTGTTTCCAGCATGGCGCGATCACGCAGGCCCAGTGCCGTGCCCGTGTCGGGGGCATGCAGCAGGTCATCAACCTGTTGTTCCGACAAGGTATGGGGAAAACGCTGGGGCTGCCGGGCGGCCTTGAGATTCAGGCAGGGATCCGCTGTGATCTTGCCGCGCTGCATGGCCCATCGATAAAAACGTCTGAGTGTGGCCAGGCGCCGATTGGCTGTGCTGGGCCGCGTCTCGCCATGGATATCTGCAAACCAGGAGTGAATGTGATGTTCCGCAGCCTGGCTCAATGATTTGCCATGCCTGGTCGCCAGCCATTTGCTGAAGGCTGTCAGATCCTGACGATAGGCCGCCAGGGTGTTGGCCGCCAGGCCATCTTCCAGCCAGGCGGCATCAAGAAAGGCGTCAATGTCGGGATCGGAGTTTGACTTGGTCATGGTGCTTGCGTTGCGAATGCTTGACATAACAGTATCGCTTCCTGCACGGGCTTGCAATTGAAGGCGGGGTCAGGCACAATTCTTTCCGATATATACCTATATATATATCGGTGTTCAGCCCATGATTAATGAAAACGTTCAAGCAGCCGGACAAGGATGAACATGAAAATCAATGCAACAAGATGGAGGCAGCGCCGTTTGTTTTCAGCGGTCGGCTTGCGTCGTATCCCTGCTGCCCTGGGCCTGATGCTGGCGGCTGCGCTGATACCCGTCAGATCGGCCCATGCTGCCGAGGTAACCGTGTATGCAGCGTCCAGTCTTGGCAAGGCATTTCAGGCCATGGCCCGTCAGTATCAGCGCATCAAGCCCGATGTAAGGATCACGTTTTCATTTGCAGCGTCTGATGTGCTTCAGCGACAGGTTGTGCATGGCGCACCGGCGGACATTTTCGCAGCGGCGGATCAGGTGGCCATGGACAAGGCCGAAAGGGCGGGAGCCATACAGCCGTCAACACGTCGTGACTTTGCCACCAATACGCTGGTCCTGATCAAACCTGCTGATGCCGAGGGCGACAATCATGCACAAGGCATTGCCCAGCTCGCCGATCTGGACAGCCAGGCCATCACACGCATTGGCCTGGGCAATCCCGCAACGGTTCCAGCGGGCCGGTATGCCCGCGACAGCCTGCGCGAGGCCAACCTGTGGGATGCTCTCCAGGAAAAACAGGTTCTGGCCCAGAACGTGCGACAAGTGCTGGATTATGTCGCGCGTGGCGAGGTGGACGCCGGTTTTGTCTTTGCCACAGATGCGGCCCTCATGCCCGATCGGGTCAAGGTTGTGGAAAACGTGGCGTCGCCCACGTCTATCCGTTATCCGCTCGCGCTGGTACAACGCAAGGAGCGCCCTGACGCGGCTGCCGATTTTTACGACTTCATTTTGTCGCAGCCAGGTCAGCAGATCCTGAGTGACCATGGGTTTGGCCTGCCATGAGCAGCCAGGTGTCTGTGTGGGTTCCACTGTGGCTCTCTCTGAAAGTGGCGGGCTGGGCAACCTTGTGGGCCAGTGTTTTGGGGGTGGGAATCGGTTATGGCCTGTCGCGCTGGCGTTCCTCCCTGAGTGACGGGCTGGATGCGTTGCTGACCCTGCCGCTGGTGCTGCCACCCACGGTCATTGGCTATTACCTTCTGGTTTTGCTGGGCCGACGCGGTTGGCTGGGACAATGGCTGGCAAAGTGGGATATCGAACTCGTGTTTACCTGGCAGGGCGCGGTGGTGGCCGCCACGCTTGTCTCCTTCCCGCTGGTGCTCAAGGCCGCTCGCGCAGCCTTTGAGTCGCTGGACCCCTCCTTGCACCATTCTGCCCGCGTGCTGGGGGTTTCGGGCATGGCGCT
>DATGUI010000172.1:0-3199 GCA_035301405.1 Burkholderiaceae bacterium | reverse complement strand
GCAGGCGATCACATACGCCATCCTTGGCGCGCAGGTTGCAATATTGCAGGCTGGTCATGGGGCTGTCGACGGCCGAGGTATCCACCCGCAGCGTGTGCTCCGGCCCAAACCATTGCTCCCAGGGTGTCTGCTGTGCCAGTTCCAGGATGTCATCTTCGTGGCTGACGCGCGCCCGGGCCGTTTGCATCAGCACCCGCGTGGCAATGCGGGAATGCAGATTGACGCGCATGATGTCGGTCCAGTTGGCCTTGAAATGGCAGCCGGCCCGACCCCGTCTGACCTCTTGCAGCCCCAGACCGGACAGTTCGTGTTCGAGTATGGTTTCCAGCCCGCGCGGACAGGGTGCAAAGACCGCCTGGAGGGTTTCCGTATCACGAACCGCTGGCGTGCCGGGGTCTGTGGACAGACGGCGTGGTCGCCGTGGTGTCGTTGAATAGCCATCGGGCCGGGTCTGCCTGGGTGTCTGGGCATTGCGGGCATGTTGCTTCTGGCGCTTGGACTTTTGTCGCTCGCGATCCTGAACCAGGGCACGGCGCGCCCGGGCGCCCGAGCGTCGGCGGGAGCCGTCGGCCGGTTTGTCGTCGGTGGTCGGTTTGAGCGTCAGGGTCGACCGGGTTTTGGAAGAAGCCATGAAAAAGTCTTGTGAGCAGAATGCGTGGGCCCGGCTGGATGCCGGCTCAGAACGGTTTGAGCACAACCAGTGCCACGACCAGAATGAGCAGCAACACGGGAATTTCGTTGAACCAGCGATAGTAGCGGTGACTGTGCCGGTTTTGTGATCGGGCAAAGCGGCGCAGGATGCGACCGCAATGCAGATGATAGATGATCAGGCCAAACACGGCCGCCAGTTTGAGATGCATCCAGCCGCGGCCCAGGCCAATGCCGTAACCATACATCAGCCACAGGCCCAGGCCCAGTGCCAGGATAGCCAGCGGTGCCATGAAACGGTACAGCCGGCGGGCCATCCCCATGAGGCGGGCGTGCGCAGCCGCATCGGTTTCTTCCGCCAGATTGACAAAGAGCCGGGGCAGATAGAACAGGCCGGCGAACCAGGAGGTCACCATGACGATGTGAAATGTTTTGATCCACAGCATGTCGGGCCAGTTCTATCCGCGCAGCTGGCCATCGCCATTGAGCACCCACTTTTCGGTGGTGAGGCCCTCGAGCCCCACCGGGCCCCTGACGTGCAGGCGATTCGTCGAGATGCCAATTTCTGCCCCCAGGCCGTATTCGTAACCATCGGCAAAGCAGGTGGGCAGGTTGACATACACCGAGCTGGAATCCACTTCGTGCTGAAAATGACGTGCAGCGCCCAGGCTTTCCGTCACGATGGATTCGGTATGGCCCGACGCGTGCCGGGCGATGTGATCAATGGCCTGGTCCAGATCATCCACGATGCGGATAGCCAGTATGGGGGCAAGAAACTCGGTGTCCCAATCTTGTTCGCTGGCCGGCGTGGCCGAAGAGACCAGGGCGCAGGTTTCTTCGCAGCCACGTAGCTCGACGCCCTTGTCATCAAAACGCTGGGCCAGATCCGGGAGCAGGGCCGGCGCGATATCCTGGTGGACCAGCAGGGTTTCCATGGCACCACAGATGCCATAGCGATATGTCTTGGCGTTGAAGGCAATGCGGCGGGCCTTGTCGATGTCGGCATGCTGATCGATATACAGATGGCAGTTGCCATCCAGATGCTTGATCATGGGTACCCGGGCATCTTCGGCCAGGCGGGTGATGAGGCCCTTGCCACCCCGCGGAATAATGACATCCACGTGGTCGGTCATGGTAATGAGCTTGCCCACGGCATCGCGGCTGGTGGTGTTGACTACCTGCACGGCGTGGGCGGGCAGACCGGCATCAGCCAGGCCGGCCTGAATGATGCTGCCCAGGGCCAGGTTGGAGTGGAACGCCTCGGAGCCCCCGCGGAGAATGGTGGCATTGCCTGACTTGAGACATAGCGCTGCCGCGTCAATCGTGACGTTGGGACGCGACTCATAGATGACGCCAATGACGCCCAGAGGCACCCGCATGCGTGCTACCCGCATGCCATTCGGACGCAAAGTGCTGGCGCTGATGCTGCCGATGGGGTCGGTCATGCCGGCGATTTGCGACAGGCCTTCTATCATGAGGTCAATGGCACGCTCAGACAGCGTGAGGCGATCCAGCAGTGCGGCGTCCAGGCCGGTCTCGCGGGCAGCTTCCAGGTCTTTGGCATTTTCGGCCTGCAAGCTCTGGCGCTGTTCGGACAGGCGCCTTGCCATGGCACGCAGGGCCCGGTTCTTGGTGCTGCCCGAAGCCGTGCGAAGCAGGCGGGATGCCTGTCGTGCCTGGCGCCCCAGTGCCAGCATCTGTTCGGCCACGGTGTGGGAGTCAGTCGAGTCGGGCAGGGGAGCTGCCGTTGATGTCTGAGAAGGGGTGGAGGTCATGGTGGAGCCCGTAAGCAAGGATTAGGACAAAAGCAATCAGGACAGCAAGTTGTCGGACAGTGGGGTCAGGCAGGACCGCTGGTTTGGCCGGCGTGCGGAAAGCCCGTGATGCGCAACACCAGCCGGGCCATTTCCGACCAAGGGTCGGTGAGGCGACCTTTGGGCTGCAAACCCTTGACAAGTTTATCAATGTCGTGAGCATGACGCACGATGGCAGGCCACTGTCGCGATGCAACCCGCTGCAATGCCTGCTCCATCAGGCGTTCACGCTGGCCGAAGATGCGGTGTTGCCGGATCTCGGCTCCAAGACGCCCGTGTTGCTGGGCGGCAGACAGCCGGGCCAGCAGCCGGATCTCGTCGCCAATGGCCCACAAGACCAGCGGCGCGGCCTGCCCCTCGGCTTTCAGACCTTCGAGCATGCGCAGGCAGCGCTGTGCCTGGCCACTCAGCATGGCATCACGCAACGCAAAGACATTGTATCGGGCTACATCAAGAACCGATTCCTGAACCTGCTCCAGTGTCAGTTCGCCAGCGGGGAACAGGAGACCGAGCTTCTGGATCTCCTGGTGGGCAGCCAGCAAGTTGCCTTCAACCTGCTCGGCCATCCAGGCCAGCGCGTGCGCATCGGCCGATTGCCCCTGCTGCTGCAGCCGGCCCCGTATCCAGTTGGGCAGGGCGTGTGTTGCCATGGTCTGAAATGTCAGTACGCTGGCGGCCCCCAGCAGTGTCTTTGCCCATTTTGTTTGTTGGGTGGCACGATCAAGGGCGGGTAGCAC
>DATGUI010000171.1:0-9808 GCA_035301405.1 Burkholderiaceae bacterium | reverse complement strand
ATGATGTTCCCCACATCATCGTGACGGGAATCGGCGACTTGCTGGGCGGGCTCAAGGGCCCCTTCACCAACCTTGTCGTCCGGCATGTGAAGCGCATGGTGCCCGCATGGTCCATTCCCCATGCGACACCCTTGAGGCAGGCCTTGCATCAAGGCAGGAACCTGCCTTTTACGGCGCCGGCGCTCACCCACCGGGACATGGCCTGCCTGCAATATACCGGCGGAACCACGGGCCGGCCCAAAGGGGCCATCCTGACCCACGGCAACCTGGTTTCCAACCTGTTTCAGGCCCACGCCTGGGTGGCGCCCACTACTGACCCTGACGTGCAGGACTGCATTGTCACGGCCCTGCCGCTCTACCATATCTTTGCCTTCACGGCCAACTTCCTGCTCTTCGCCTTTCTGGGCGCCCGCAACATCCTGATTCCCAATGCGCGTGACCTCACGGCCATGATCCGGGACCTGCGCCATGTCCGCTTTACCGCTATCACCGGGGTGAACACGCTGTTCAATGGCCTGCTCAACCACAAGGCGTTCAGCAAGCTGGACTTCTCGGCCCTGCGCTGGACACTGGGGGGCGGCATGGCCGTACAGGAGGTCGTGGCCCGACGCTGGCTGGAACAAACCGGCAAACCCATCGCCCAGGCCTACGGCCTGACAGAGACCTCACCGGCGGTCACCATCAACCCCCTGGACAGCACCACGTTCAACGGCTCCATCGGATTGCCCATCCCCTCCACGGAACTGGTCATCCGGGATGGCCACAACACGCCTGATCTGCCCGTCAACCAGCAGGGCGAACTGTGCATCAGGGGGCCGCAAGTCACGCCCGGCTACTGGAACAACGAGAGGGAAACGGCCATGGCATTTGACGACGATGGCTTCTTTCGGACAGGTGACGTGGGCTACATGGATGAAGACGGCTATGTCTACATCCTCGATCGCAAGAAAGACATGATCCTGGTATCCGGATTCAATGTCTATCCCAACGAGGTGGAGGCGGCCGCAGTCGAACACCCCGACATTATCGAGGCCGGCGCCATTGGCGTGCCCCATGATCATTCCGGCGAGGCGGTCCAGCTGTTTGTGGTCAGCCGCAATCCGGCGTTGACCGAGGCGGAAGTGATTGCGCATTGCCGACAGCGCCTGAGCGCCTACAAGGTGCCCCGGTCTGTGGTCTTTCGGGATTCCCTGCCCCGCAGCAACGTTGGCAAGATACTGCGACGCAAGCTGAAATGAAACATCCCCCGCTGGCCGCCAGGACCAACGGGGGATGCCAGGGGCAGAAGCTGGCTGGCGTCAGATGACGCGGGCGGCTTCCACCAGACGTGTCACCGTCCAGGACTTGCGCCGGCTGATGGGCCGGCCCTCGGCGATTTCAACGGTATCGCCCTGGTTGTACTGGTTGGTTTCGTCGTGCGCGTGGTATTTTCCGGAACGGATAATAAATTTGCCGAACACGGGATGCTTGACGCGACGGTCTACCTGCACCACGACAGTCTTGTCCATTTTGTTGCTGACGACCTTGCCGACAAGGGTACGTTGCCGCTTGACGGGCTGATCGGCGGATGATTGATTTTCGGTCATGTTACTTTCCTGTATTCTCGGCCATGATGGTACGAACACGTGCGATGGAGCGCCGTACCTTGCCAAGCTCACTGGTATTGGAAAGCTGCTGGGTAGCACGTTGCATGCGCAGATTGAACTGTGCTCTCAGCAGGCTGTCGAGTTCGGTCTTGAGCTCGGCTGCGCTCTTGCTGCGGAGTTCACTGGTTTTCATGAGATTCTCCTGTTAGCCTTGCTGACGCGTGACAAACGTGGTTGACATCGGCAACTTGGCCGCTGCCAGGCGAAACGCTTCGCGTGCGAGCTCTTCGCTTACGCCTTCCATTTCGTAGATCACCTTGCCGGGCTGGATTTCAGCTACCCAGAACTCGGGGTTGCCCTTGCCGCTACCCATACGGACCTCAAGAGGCTTCTTGGAGATGGGCTTGTCGGGGAACACGCGAATCCAGATGCGACCACCCCGCTTGATATGACGGTTGATGGCACGACGTGCGGCTTCGATCTGACGGGCAGTCAGGCGACCGCGACCGGTCGCCTTGAGGCCGAATTCGCCAAACGACACATTGGTGCCGCGGGTAGCCAGGCCGGTATTGCGGCCCTTGAACTCTTTGCGATATTTTCTGCGTTTGGGTTGCAGCATGATTATTCTCCTTCGGGTGCCGCCGCTGCGGGCGCAGGCGCTTCGCTGCGACGTGGCCCACCACGACCGCGAGCAGGACGACGGCCCTCGGGGCGGTCTCCGCGCGGACGACGTGAACGACGGTCATCATCGCGGGCTGGCTCGGGGGGCAGCTCGCCGCCGGGCAGCATGTCGCCCTTGTAGACCCAGACCTTGATTCCGATGATGCCGTAGGTGGTGTGGGCTTCGGCGGTACCGTAATCAATGTTGGCCCGCAGCGTGTGCAGGGGCACGCGGCCTTCCCGGTACCATTCGGTACGGGCGATTTCAATGCCGTTCAGGCGGCCGGCGCTTTGGATCCGAACCCCTTGTGCACCCAGACGCATGGCGTTCTGCATGGCGCGTTTCATGGCGCGACGGAACATGATGCGCTTTTCGAGCTGTTGCGCGATGGAATCGGCAATCAGCTGGGCATCGGTTTCCGGACGCCGGATTTCTTCGATGTTGATGTGCACGGGCACACCGAGAAGACGCTGCAGGTCGCCCTTGAGGTTTTCAATGTCTTCACCACGACGGCCGATGACAACACCGGGACGCGCGGAGTAGATGGTGATGCGGGCGTTCTTGGCAGGCCGTTCGATGATGACCTTGCCCACTGAAGCGTTCTTCAGCTTTTTCTTGAGGTATTCACGTACCTGGATGTCTTCGCGGAGCATGCCGGGAAATGCCTGTTTGTTGGCATACCAGCGGGATGTCCAGTTGCGATTGACTGCCAGACGGAACCCGATAGGGTGTATTTTCTGTCCCATTGTTGCTCCTTAGGCACCGACCTTGACCACAATGTGGCAGGTCTGCTTTTCAATGCGGTTGCCACGGCCCTTGGCACGCGCTTCGAACCGCTTGAGCGATTGTGCCTTGTTGACGTAGATGGTCGTGACCCTGAGTTCGTCGATATCGGCGCCATCGTTGTGCTCGGCATTGGCCAGCGCGGACTCCAGCGCCTTCTTGATGAGGCGGGCAGCCTTTTTTGGCGTGAAGGCAAGAATGTTGAGCGCTTGCTCAACGGACTTGCCGCGAATCAGGTCGGCAACCAGTCGTGCCTTTTGAGCAGAGATGGGTACGCCGCGAATAACAGCTTGAGTTTCCATGGCTTACCTCCGCGACTTCTTGTCTGCCACATGACCCTTGAAAGTGCGGGTCAGGGCAAATTCGCCAAGCTTGTGGCCGACCATGTTCTCGTTGATGTAGACGGGAACATGCTGGCGGCCGTTGTGCACGGCAATGGTCAGCCCGATGAATTCGGGCAGGATGGTTGAGCGGCGTGACCAGGTGCGGATCGGCCGTTTGTCTTTGCCTTCAATGGCGGCGTCCACCTTGTCAAGAAGATGGGCGTCGACAAATGGGCCCTTTTTGATTGAACGTGACATAGTGTTCGCCCTTTACTTGCGCTTGCGCCGAGAAACAATCATGTTGTCGGTACGCTTGTTACGACGGGTACGATAGCCCTTGGCCGGCGTGCCCCACGGGCTGACCGGCTCGCGGCCCTCGCCCTTGCGGCCCTCACCGCCTCCGTGAGGGTGATCAATCGGGTTCATGGCAGTACCACGAACACCGGGACGGCGACCACGCCAGCGGTTGGCACCTGCCTTTCCGATGGAACGCAGGCTGTTTTCACCATTGCTGACGGCACCGATGGTGGCGCGGCAGTCAATGTGTACGCGGCGGACTTCGCCGGAGCGCAGACGAACCTGCGCGTAGGTGCCTTCGCGGGCCAGCAACACGGCCGATGCACCGGCCGAGCGCGACAGCTGCGCACCCTTGCCAGGCTGCATTTCAATGCAATGAATGACGGCGCCCACGGGAATGTTGCGGATGGGCAGAGTGTTGCCGGTGCGGATGGGGGCATCCTGACCGGACAGGATGGTGGCACCTACCTGCAGACCGCGAGGCGCAATGATGTAGCGGCGCTCGCCATCCAGGTAGCACACCAGCGCAATATGAGCGGTACGGTTGGGATCGTACTCGAGACGCTCTACCTTGGCCGGAATGTTGTCCTTGTTGCGACGGAAATCGATGACACGATAGTGCTGACGATGGCCGCCACCACGATGACGCACAGTGATGTGACCGTTGTGGTTGCGACCGGCACGGCTGAATTTCTTTTCAAGAAGCGGCTCGTAAGGAGCGCCCTTGTGAAGTTGCGAGTTGACGACCTTGACCATCCCGCGGCGACCGGGGGAGGTTGGTTTGACTTTAACGAGTGCCATTTAGCTTACCTCTGCAAAGTCGAGTTCTTGGCCATCCTTGAGCTTGACATATGCCTTGCGCTCGTGACGGCGACGACCCAGTTGACGGCCAAATCGTTTTGCTTTGCCCTCTTGGTTCAGTACCTGAACGGAATCAACTTCGACCTTGAACAGGAGTTCGACGGCGGCCTTGATTTCGGGCTTGGTGGCATCGCGTGCCACACGCAAGGCGATTTGCTGGTTTTGTTCGGCGATATTGGTGGCCTTCTCGGTAACGATGGGCGCGAGTATCACCTGCATAAGACGTTCTGTATTCATCATCCCAGCATCTCCTCGAGTTGAGCCATGGCCCCTCGGGTGATCAAGATATTCTTGTAATGAATAAGGGACAGCGGATCGGCGTAGCGAGGCTCGACCACGGCCACGTTGGCCAGGTTGCGTGTAGCCAGGTAGACGTTTTCGTCGAACTGATCAGTGATGATCAGGACGGAATCCAGACCCATGTCCTTGAGTTTTTGCGAAGCGAGCCGGGTCTTGGGTGCATCAAGAGAGAAAGAGTCGACCACGGCGATGCGGTCTTCACGGGCCAGCTGCGACAAAATGGAGCGCAGGCCAGCGCGGAACATCTTCTTGTTGACCTTGTGGCTGAAGTTCTCGTCGGGGGTGCTGGGGAAGGTACGACCACCACCACGCCACAGCGGTGAGGATGCTGCACCAGCACGCGCACGCCCGGTGCCTTTCTGGCGCCAGGGCTTGCGACCGCTGTAGGCGACCTGCGAACGATTCTTTTGTGCGCGGTTGCCACTGCGGGCATTGGCCTGATAGGCCACGACAACCTGGTGAACCAGGTACTCGTTGAAGTCCCGGCCAAAGATGGTGGCGGGTGCCGCAACGGTGTCGGACGCCTGACCCTGATCATTCAGGAGCTTGAGTTCCATGATTACGCCCCCTTGCCAGACAGTTTCAGTGAGCGACGCACCACGATATTGCCGTTCTTGTGGCCGGGCACGGCGCCCTTGACCAGCAGCAGGCCGCGTTCGGCATCGACCCGAACGATATCGAGGTTTTGTACGGTTTTGGTCTTGTTGCCCATTTGGCCAGCCATTTTCTTGCCGCGGAACACCTTGCCCGGATCTTGTGCGTGACCGATGGAACCGGGTACGCGGTGGGACAGGGAGTTACCGTGGGTCTGATTCTGGCCACTGAAGTTGTGGCGCTTGATGGTACCGGCAAAACCTTTACCAATAGAGGTACCGGTGACATCGACCTTTTGACCAGCCTCGAATATGCTTTCGACACTGACCACGGCACCGGGCTCGAAATCAGCGGCAACGGTGGGGTCAAGGCGGAATTCCTTGAGGATGCTGCCAGCTTCGGTGCCGGCTTTGGCGTAATGGCCTGACAGTGGCTTGGTGACGCGCGAAGGCCGGCGCGATCCGTAAGCCACCTGGATGGCCGCATAACCATCGGTATCGGTTGTTTTGACTTGTGTAACGCGGTTGTTCGACACGTCCAGCACCGTTACGGGGACAGACTGGCCGTCGTCCGTAAAGATGCGGGTCATGCCGACCTTGCGCCCCACAAGCCCTAGCCGCCACGCGGCTGATGCGGGTGTCGCATTCGACATCGTTTTCTCCATTCCCGACTACGATTGGCCGGGGCTATGTTTGATGATACGTGCTTCGCTTAGCAAAAATCAAGCTAAGCAATGGATTCTAGCATGTTTGGGAGGCTGCCTGCAAGTCACTGGTTGCTCCTGTCAGGGGTGCCGGTGAGCAATAAAGCCACGCACGTAATCGTTGGCCGGGGCCTGAATGATTTCTTCGGGCGTGCCCATCTGTTCGACGCTGCCATCACGCAGTATCACGATGTTCTGCCCCAGGCGCAATGCCTCGTCGATATCGTGCGTAATGAATACGATGGTCTTGTTCAGACGGGCCTGAAGACCAAGCAACTGTTCCTGCATTTCGTACCGAATCAGGGGATCCAGGGCTGAAAACGCCTCGTCCATGAGTATGACGGCGGCATCGTTGGCCAGCGCCCGCGCAAGGCCGACACGCTGACGCATCCCCCCCGACAGTTCTTCCGGAAAATTGACTGCATACTGCTCCAGCCCGACGCGCTGCAGCCAGGTTCGGGCAATTTCACGCGACCGATCTTTGCCTTCACCGCGTACCCGCAGGCCAAACGCCACGTTGTCCACAACGTTCAGATGCGGCAGAAGGCCGAAGTTCTGAAACACCATGCTGATGGTGTGTCGGCGCAATTGGCGCAGCTCCGCCAGACTGAGCGCCAGAATGTTCTGGTCATTCAGGAGTATTTCGCCTTCGGTGGGATCAATCAGACGATTGAGGTGACGGACCAGGGTTGATTTCCCTGAACCCGACAAACCCATGATGCAGGTGATCTGGCGGGCAGGAATGGTGAGGCTGACGTCATCGAGTCCGACGTTATTACCGGTGCGCTGCTGCACCTCGTCCTTGCCCAGGCCCTGATGCAGCAGATCCAGGGCTCGACGGGGTGCGGGGCCAAAGACCTTGTATACCCGCCGCACATCAATGGCGATGGTCGCGTCTTCCGGCGCTGCACCGGCAGGTTGCCCGGCATCGGTCGGTCTGTCAGCGGGCGCCATGCCTTCCTGGTCCGGCGGGGTTGCCTCCCCGGCAGAAGGCAGACCACTGTCCTGGCGTTTCGCCACCAGGGCGGCCGGTTCTTCCATCTTCATCTCGGGCTGATGACGGCGCGCCCGTCGCGGACGGCCATAGGCCTGGGTGACGCGGTCAATGACAATGGCCAGGATGACAATGGCGACACCCGCCTGCAGGCCCCGGCCCACGTCCAGCGTCTGAATGCCCGCCAGTACGTCTTCGCCCAGACCGCGAGCGCCAATCATGGAAGCAACCACCACCATGGCCAGAGCCATCATGGTGGCCTGGTTGATGCCCGCCATGATGCTGGGGCGTGCCAACGGAAGGCTGACGCGCGTCAGCATCTGCCAGCGCGTCACACCAAAGGACTGCGCGGCCTCAAGCACGTCGGGATCCACCTGGCGCAGCCCCAGAATGGTCAGTCGGATCAGGGGCGGCACGGCATAGACAATGGTGGCAAACAGCGCCGGCACCTTGCCCAGCCCGAACAGCATCAGGACCGGAATCAGGTAAACAAAGCTGGGCAGTGTCTGCATGACATCCAGTACGGGTGTCAGCAGCCGTCTCAGCCAGCGGATGCGTGCGCCCAATATGCCTACGGGCACGCCAATGATTATGGAAAGCAAGGTGGCAACCAGAACCAGTGCAAAGGTCTGAATGAGCTTGTCCCACAGGCCCACCGCGCCGATCAGGTACAGGCCGACCGTGTAAGCCAGCGCAGCCAGCAGGCTGCGCGTGGCGTGCCATGCCAGCAAGGCCGTGAGCAGCAACAGCAGCCACGCCGGAGCCAGCTGGAGATATTGCTCTACCGGCAGCAATACCGAGGTGAGCAAGGCGTTGCTGGCCTGCCGGAACTGTTTGCCATACTGCTGCACCACCACATTGAGCTGCTTGTTGATGGCTTCGGCCGTCGACCAGTCGGGAAAGATGTCGGTTGTCGCTTCGGGTGCCACCACCGTGTCGGAGGCATCCGTACCATCCGCGACAACGGGCATGCCTTCGTCGGCAACCAATGAGACGTCGAGTGCATCGGCCACACGGGTAGCGACATCATCGGGCAACCAGGCTTGCCAGGAATCCGGATGGTCCTTGAAGAACTGCAGCGCGACGGTTTCGCCCGAGAGACGCTGCTCGTTCATGGTCAGGATGGCGCCGTTAAGCTCATCGGGATCAAACTGCAAATGCTCGAAAAAACTGATGAGCTCGGGATATTGCTCGACAAACGGGGTGCTGACGGCCACACTCAGGCGGGCAAGCAGGAAATCCGAAGAGCAGAGTTCGCCTTCACCACTGACAATGGTGTCCCAGCAGGCCTCGTCAAAGGGATCCTGCTCGATTTTCGCAAAGCGGTATTTGGCCATCAGGCCCGCCGGTTGCCAGTAATAAAACAGAATGGGTTCGCCCTGCTCGTAGGCCGAGCTGATGGCCGAGTCCAGGGCAGCGCCCGTGCCCGCCCGAAAGTTGGTGTAGTCGTCGGTCAAGTTGTGGATTTCAAGCAGCCGGCTGTTGGTCTGCTCGCACACCCAGCCTGTCGGGCAATTGAGGAAACGGCCTTTTTCGGGCTCCTCGGGATCCGTGAACAAGTGCTTGTACTGAGGCAGGTCTTGCCAACGCTTGAGATCAGGGGCGACCGGCTCCAGCCCCCTTGAAGCATCCCCTTCCACAACATAGTCGGGGACATACCAGCCTTGCTCGGCACCGCCCTTGAGCGTGTCGCCAATAATCTGCAACTTGCCGGCATCCAGGCCTTCTTCAATGATGGGCGAGCGGCCCGACCACTGTTCGGCAATGATCTGAAGGTCATCCTGCACCAGGGCAGACTCCACCGCGGCGGTGGCACCCGGCACGATCTCGACCTCGCAGCCGTAACCGTGTTCGAGAATGAGGCGGATTACATGGGTGGTAAAGGCGGCGCTTTCCCAATTCTGATCGGCCATGTTGATGGTGTCAGGGCCGCATCGCCCGGCGTCCTGATCCTTAGCCTGAGCAGGCGCCACCCACGCCGATAGCCCGCCGAGCAAGATCACCATGACAAGGTAAAGCGCTTTCAGATAATGAATAAACGACGGTCTTTCTGCCATGGTTGTCTCTTCCCTGTCTTGTTGTCAGATCGACGGCTGCATCCGTCTGGTAAACCTGCCCTCAAAGCAAAAACGCCATGCTAGCGAGCATGGCGTTTCAAGCTTGCGCCGTTGGCGCATGACATTAATAGCTTACTGCAGGGCGATTTCTACGTCTACACCTGCGGGCAAATCAAGGCGCATCAGGGCGTCGACTGTCTTGTCGGTGGGATCGACGATATCCATCAAACGCTGATGGGTACGCATTTCGAACTGATCGCGAGCCTTTTTATCGACGTGCGGCGAACGCAACAGATCGTAGCGCCGGATACGGGTAGGCAGAGGGACAGGCCCTCGCACGACCGCGCCCGTGCGCTTTGCAGTATCGACAATTTCGGCAGCTGACTGGTCGATCAGCTTGTAATCGTAAGCCTTGAGACGGATGCGGATTTTCTGGCTTTTCATGGACCTTCCTAAAGAACAAAAGGGGCAGGATAGAGGGAATTATCCTGCCCGTCAGCGATAAATGTTACTTGCTGATTTTGGAGACGACGCCGGCACCGACCGTGCGACCGCCTTCACGAATCGCAAAGCGAAGGCCTTCTTCCATCGCAATCGGAGAGATCAGCTTCACGTCCATGGCAACGTTGTCACCAGGCAAAACCATCTC